>DAOTYB010000188.1:0-12955 GCA_034435315.1 Anaerolineae bacterium
GCCAGGGCAAGTGGGAACACGAAGAAAAAACCTTCGTGAATCTTCGTGTCCTTCGTGGATCTTTTCATCTGTCGTGGCAGGCGCGTGCGCCCATGAACAACTCCTTCGAAAATACGTTTGTCCACGAAGGTCACGAAGGAACACGAAGAAAAAACCTTCGTGAATCTTCGTGTCCTTCGTGGATCTTTTCATCTGTCGTGGCGGGCGCATGCGCCCATGAACAACTCTATAATAGTTTATACAGAGGGAGCGTCCTCAAAACGTCCTCGAGGCATCCTCAGGTGGGGTTGGTTGCGCGGGGATGTGCCTAAAGACAAGCGCGGAGAATTGAGTGCAGCGGGGAATCGGCGTCCAGCGCCAGGTAAAGAGGGGCGTAAGCAGTCTCTGCCAGCGCGCGCACTTCGGCGCGGCAGGCTTGCGCCTGCCCTGTCTGACCGAGCGTCTCGTGCAGGCGAAGCAAGACCAGCAGGCTTTCGCCGATGAGGGGCTGGTCAGAGCAGGTACGCGCCAGAGTCAGGGCGCGTTGGGCGGAGAGGAGCGCTCGGGCAACCTCGCCCTGCCGCTCGAGATGAGCCGCCTGGGCAAGACACGCGCGCGTGTGCTGTGGAATTTCGCCAGCAGCCCGCGCGGCTTGCGAGAGCGTTTCCAGCGTCGCCAGGTCGGGTATCCCCTCGCCAAGTGCCCGCGTCATCAATTCCTCGAGTTGCGCGGCTTGAACGAACTGCGGCACGCCGCTGGCTTGCGCCGCCTGAATGGCACGCTGACATGCATCAAGCGCTGGCTGCCACTCACCGAGTAAACGCCACAACCCGGCGCGCGCCAGGCTGATTAGAAAAACTACCGGGTGTACATCGAGCGCGGCAGCGTGGGCTTGCAGTTGCGCCAGCGCATCGGCTGGAGCGCGCCCTTGAGCCAGATCGGTCATCGTCAAATAAGCGCGCATCAGCAACTGCCCATACATGCTTTCTGCCCGAGTGGCAAACTCCAGGCCACGCTGAAAATCCTGACGCGCCTCTTGCAGATTACCCCTTCGCAAGAAAGCCGCGCCACGCCCGGCAAACTTGCCCCACATTCCGGGCAAGTACGATGCCCCGGCTACCTCAATCGCTTGCGAGTAGAGGTGAATGGCTTCGCCGTAGCGACCTTGATTGAGCGCGATCTGCCCCAGCATCATCAAGGCGGCAGACTCGATGCGCGGCACGCCGCCTCGACGAGAGAGTTCAAGTGTTCTCGCCAGCACTTGTTGTGCCTGAGCATAGTCCTGCACAAAGACCAGCGCAGTACCCAGGTGATTCAGAGTTTGCACCGTTTGCGTCGAGGGGTTGGCTGCCTCTTCCAACGCTAGAGCCTCCTGCAAATCCTGAATGGCTTGATGGGTGCGCCCCATCATCAAGGCGGCTATGCCACGAACGTTCAGAGCGCGCGCGATGGCTACTTTTTCTCCCAGGGTGCGTGCGATTTCCAGCGACTGATTGGCAGCCTGATGTGCGTCCAGATAGCGATCACGGGTGTAAAGGGCAGAGGCATAGCGAGCCAGTGCGTTGGCGTACAGGGACGGAAACTCTCGGCAGGCTGCTAGCGCGCTTTCCAGACGGGACAGCGCTTCAGCGTCCTGACCGCAACAATAGTGGGCAATCACACCGCGCTGGAGAGCGGCTTGCGTTCGCAATTCGTGACTCTCGCGCGAAGACGTTTCTGCCAGCACAACCATTGCGCGCTCGATGGCTGCCTCCGCCTGCTCAAAAGCAGCCATATCGGTCAACTCCTGAGCGTGGGTAATCCAAAAACGTGCCGCCGCAACAGGTTGCTGCGCCGCCTCGTAGTGTGCGGCAATCTCGGCGGCAAAACCGGTGCGTCCTGCATAGACTTGTTCTAGGGTATGCGCCGCTTGCTTATGCAGAAGGCGCGCGTGGTCGGGGAGAATTGCGTCAAGGATAATCTGATGGACGAGTTGGTGTGAAAACGCATAGTCGTCCAGCTCCGGCGATGCGATCTCGCGTACCAGATTCTGGGCTTGCAAGTCCTCCAGCACGGTGGTACAGACCGTCGCGGAATAGCCCAGCATCGTTTCCAGTTCATACCGGGAGAAGGAAAAGCCCAACACCGCTGCTGCTTCAAGCATCTGACGCGCTGGGTCGGTGAGTTGAGTGAGGCGCACTTCGATCGCCTGGCGCAGCGTGAGAGATCGCCGTGAAAACTCCCGCGCCTTATGCAGACTTGCGGCGGCTTCGCGCAACAACAGAGGTAGCCCATGAGCATAGCGGTTGATTTCATTCCACAGCGCAGGCGTGAGTGCCTCGCGTCCGAGAATCTTTTCCAGCAAAAGACGACTTTCTTCGTCGGTAAACGCGCGTAGAGAAATTTCCTGCGCACAACGGCGGCGACGCAACTCGCGTTTGAGATCGAGTAGAGCGGCGGGTGTCTCGCCGGTGCGATGCGTAATCAGGAGCAACAGGGGTAGCGTCTGGCACGTGTCGGTCAGCTCGAGTAGCAGTTCGAGCGAGGCGGCATCTGCCCAGTGGACATCTTCCAGCACCAGAACGAGCGGTCGTTGTGTTGCCAGCACGCGGAGGCTCTGACGCAAAGCGGCACGCAGTTCGGCGGCATCAGGCTGAGAAGGGGCAAGCAAGCCGGGACGCAGCAGACTCAAATCGGGAACCAGCAACAGGAGGCGATTCAACCATTCGGACGGGATGTCGGCACTGCGCGCCAGAATGGGCGCGGCGGTGGCAAAAATCTGTCGCCAGGGAGTGTACGGACACGGGGAAACGTCACTGGTGAAAGGCAGGCAATGTCCCCAGAACAGATGAGGCGCATCTTGGTCAGAAGATTTAAGGAAACGATGGAATGCCTCGCGCACCAGCGCGGTCTTGCCAACCCCGGCTTCACCAGAGATGAAAACGATTCCGCCCTGACCTTTCCGCACAGCGGCGAGGAGAGTTTGTAATTGGGATAACTCATTGGCGCGACTGATAAAATATGGCTCAGAAGTTTTCTTTGGCGGGGCAAGACGCGGCAAACGGTTGTTCAGAATGTCGCGATACAGCGCCATTGTTTCGGGCATCGGCTGGGTGCGCATCTCGCGCTCCAGTTCGCGCGCTAGCGTTTGATAGGTGGTGAGTGCAGCGGCGCGGTTGCCTGTCAGCGTCTCCAGCGTCATCTGCCACCGTACTCCCTCCTCATCCCACGGGTCCTGTGCCGTCAGTTGGCGCGCCCATTTCAAAGCGCGCTCGAGTTGATTCTGATCAACGCAAGCCTGAATCAGTTTTTTGAGCCGATGCAGATAGCGACGGCGCAATTCTTCGCGGTGTGCAAGAATGACGTCATCCCCATCCACCCCTGCTGCCAGATCGCCGCGATACAGACTGACGATTTCTTCCAGTCCATCTATCGTGTCGCTGTCACGCTCAAAGGCGCGCACATCCAACCAGTACTCGTCCGAATCCTCCCACACAACGGTCTGGGAGGAGATGTGCAAAAAGCGTTGGGCGGGCGGCGGGAGCGCGTGTCGCAGAAGATAGAGGTGCCGGCGCAGATTCGCCAGCGCGCTGGCTTCGGTTTCATCGGGCCAAAGTGAAAATGCCAGCGTCTTGCGCGACTGCGGTTGCCCGCGCTCAAGCACCAGCCGCACGAACAGGCGCAGCAAACTCTCGCGTTGCGGCAAAGCGATGGACCTGGCTTCTACCTCCAGATGGACAGAGCCGAATAAAAAAATTCGCACCAGTGCTGCGAAAGATTGCATAGGCAAATGACCAAGGACGAATGACGAAGGACCAAGGACGAAGGACGAACGACCAAAGACGAACGACGAATTTCGTCCTTCGTCATTCGTCCTTCGTCATCCGTCATTCATCCTTCGTCGTTCGTCATCCGTCACCCTCGCTGCCGTATAGTAATCCATAGTTCATCCGTCGTCAAGCCCAAGCGCACCCGCACCACTACCAATTTGACAATTCCTCCCTTCTGCGTTATATTTCTTATTGCAACTAGTCGCAATAATGAATAGTTGCATCAAAATATTCTTGCTACGGAGGCGTGGCTTTGCTCGACATTCAAGGCACCCAACGCTTTCACGGGCATATGTGCCCCGGTCTCGCCATCGGCATCCGCGCTGCGGAGATCGTGCTGCGCGAAATCGGCGCGCACTCGGCGGACGAGGAAATCGTCGCGCTCGTCGAGACCGATATGTGCGGCGTGGACGCCATCCAGTACCTCACCGGTTGCACCTTCGGCAAGGGCAATCTCATCCATCTCGACTATGGCAAAAGTGCCTTCACCTTCATCCGCCGTTCGGACGGCAAGGCGATTCGCATCGTCGCGCGTCCCAACGCGTTCGGCGAACCCAACCCCGAACATCAGGCGCTCTTTGCGCGCGTCCGCAGCGGTCAAGCGACCGAAGAGGAGCGCGCGCGCTTTTGGACCTTGCATCAAGAACGTTCCCAACAAATCCTGAACGCGCCGCTGGAGCAACTGTTCGAGGTACAGAGCGTCACCACGCGCGCGCCTGCCAGAGCGCGCATTTGGGAGTCGCTCGTCTGCGAAGAATGCGGCGAAAAAACGATGGAGACGCGCACGCGTCGTCTGGGTGGGCGTACGCTGTGCATTCCTTGTTTTCAAGCGGCTGAGCAACGGTGACGATGCGCACGCCTGCAATCGCTTTTGCGCTGACATTGTGGGCAGTGCTGACGCTCAACTTTTTTCTGCCGCGCCTCTTGCCCGGCGATCCGCTCCACGCGCTCTTCGATCGGGACACCGCCAACTACGTGGCAGACGACGCGCTGCGCGCGCGCCTGGCGGCGTACTATGGCTTGGATCGTCCGCTCGGCGCGCAGTACGTCGAGTATCTGCTGGAGACGGTGCGCGGCAATTTGGGCTGGTCTATCTGGCTCAATCGTCCGGTGAGTCAGTTGATTCTGGAGCATTTGCCCTGGACGTTACTCCTCACTCTCAGCGCGCTCGCACTCGCGTCGCTCATCGGCATTGGGCTGGGCGCGGAGGCGGGCTGGCGGCGCGGCTCGCGGCTCGATCGCGTGCTCGTGACGCTGAGCATCATCGCGACGAACGCGCCGGTGTATGTCGTCGGAATGTTTCTGCTCATCCTCTTTGCCGCGCGCCTCGATTGGTTTCCGCTTTCGGGTGGACGCACCCCGTTTGCGCGTTACGATTCGCCGTTCGCGGCCGCGCAGGACATTGCCTGGCATTGGATTTTGCCGGCGACCACGCTCGTCTTGCATCTTGTGGGCGCGAAATTTTTGATCGTGCGAAACACGATGGTTAGCATCCTCGGCGAAGATTTTATGCTGATGGCGCGCGCCAAGGGCTTGCGCGAGATTCGCCTCAAACGCGCGCATGCCTTGCGGAACGCGCTGCTCCCCTTTGTCGCGCAACTCGGCGCGCAGATGGGAATGGCAATCACCGGCACCATCTTTATCGAAACGACCTTCGACTATCCGGGAATGGGGCGTTTGATTTTCGATGCGGTTGCCGCGCGCGATTATCCGGTGATTCAAGGTGTGTTCGTCGTCGTCGCGCTCGTTGTGTTGACAGCGAACCTCGTTGCCGATTGGATCAACGCGCGCCTCGATCCGCGCGTGGAGGTCAAATGATGCGCGCGGACGAAACGCTGTTCGGTGGGATTGTCGTCGCGCTCTTTGTGTTCGTCGCGCTGTTCGCGCCGCTGCTCGCGCCGTACGATCCGCACGCGCTCGTCGGCAAACCGGTCGAATCGCCCAGCGCGGCGCATCCCCTCGGCACGAATGATCTGGGGCAGGATATTCTCAGCGAACTGATTTTCGGCGCGCGCATTTCGCTCATCGTCGCGCTCGCCGCGTCCGCGCTCACTGTGGCGCTCGGTTTGCTCATCGGTGGCATTGCCGGCTATGCGGGTGGTTGGGTGGACATCGTGTTGATGCGTAGCGTGGATGTGCTGTTGACTTTGCCGCGCTTGCCGCTGTTGATTCTGCTCGCCGCGCTTTTGGGCGCGGGACTGCCGCAAACGATTGCGATCATCGCGCTGTTGTTCTGGCCCCACACCGCGCGTGTGATGCGCGCGCAAACGCAAAGTTTGCGTCAGCGCGGTTACGTGCGAATGGCGCAGCAATTCGGCGGCAGCACGGCGTACGTGTTGACACGTCACATCGTCCCCGCGCTCGCGCCGCTCATCGCGTTCGAGTGGGTGATGGCAGCTAGTCGCGCGGTCGCGCTGGAAGCGGGCTTGGCGTTTCTCGGCATCGGCGACGCAACGGCAAAGAGTTGGGGATTGATGATGCGCTTTGCGTTGAACTTTCGCGGTCTCTTGATGGGCGAGCGCTGGCTCTGGTGGCTGATGCCGCCCGCGCTCGCGCTCACCTTGTTGATGCTGGCACTGACGTTTATCGGTGTTGGATTGGAAAAACGATGGCAACCCCGTTTGACACGACACGTGTAGGGGCAGGGTCGCCCCGCCCTGTGCGGATTGCGTTGCGCGATTTGCGCGTGCATTTTCCCACCGCGTCGAGTATTGTCCGCGCGGTGGATGGCATCTCGTTCGAGGTGCGCGCGGGCGAAGCATTCGCCATCGTCGGCGAAACCGGTTCGGGCAAGACGACGACCGCGCGCGCGCTGCTGGGTTTGCATCCGCGCGGCACGGTGCAAGGAAGCATCCGTTTTGGCGAGCGCGAACTGACAGCATTGAGCGAAGACGAATGGCGCGCGCTGCGCGGTCGTCACATCGCGCTGGCAGCGCAAGGCGCGGGCACCGCGTTCGATCCGGTGTATCGTATCGGCGAACAGATTGCCGAGCCGCTGCGCGAACACCTGTCGCTCACCCCTGCCGAAATTCGCGCGCGCGTCGAAGCGCTCGCGCGTCAGGTCGGTTTGCAAGCGCGGCATCTCGTCGCGTATCCGCATCAATTGAGCGGCGGCGAAAAACAGCGCGCGATGCTCGCGATGGCGCTCGCGTGCGATCCCGATGTGCTCATCGTGGACGAGCCGACGAGCGGGCAAGATGTGTGTGCGCGTGCCGAAATCGTCGCGTTGTTGCGACGCCTGCGCGCCGAGCGCGGAATGAGTTTGATTTTGATTTCGCACGACCTCGCCGCCGTCGCGCAACTGGCGGATCGCGTGGCGGTGTTGTACGCCGGTAAGTTGATTGAAGTGGGTGAGACGCGCGCGGTGCTCGAATCGCCGCGCCATCCGTACACCTGGGGCTTGCTGAACGCGTACCCGAATATGACGACGACGCGCGACCTGCGCGGGATTCGCGGTGAACTGCCCGACCCGGCGCATCCGCCGAGTGGTTGTCGTTTTCATCCGCGCTGCACGCAGGTCGTCGAACAATGTCGTCTGGTCGAGCCGCCGCTCGTCGAAACGAACGGGCGCTGGATTGCGTGTCATCTGGGTGGTTTGCAAACGCTCCTGCGCGCGCGCGATGTACGCAAAACTTTTTCGTTGAACGGCGCGGACGCGCCGACCATCGAAGCGGTGCGCGGCGCGAGTATCGAGGTGTACGAAGGCGAGGTGGTCGCGCTCATCGGCGAAACCGGCAGCGGCAAAAGTACGCTCGCGCGTTTGATCGTCGGTCTGGAACAGCGCGATGATGGACGCATCGAATTGGAAGGCGAAGAGATGACCACGCTGCGCGGCGAGGCGCTCGCACGCGCGCGACGGCGCATCCAATACATCGCGCAAGACCCGTTCGAGTCGCTCAGCCCGCGCCTGACGATTGCAGAAATCGTGCGCGAGCCACTCGACATTCAGAGCATCGGTACGCCGAGCGAACGCGACGCTAGAGTGCGCGACGCGCTCGCCGCTGTGAGTTTGCCCACCACGCCGGAATTTCTGGCGCGCCACATCCACGAGTTGAGCGGCGGACAATTGCAGCGCGTCGCGATCGCGCGCGCATTGGTGCTTGACCCCAAGTTGCTCATCGCCGATGAACCGGTCTCGATGCTCGACGCGAGCGAACAGGCAAAACTCATCAATCTGCTCAAAGAGATTCAGACGATGCGCGGAATGGGCTTGCTGCTCATCTCGCACGATCTCGCGCTGGTTCGCAAAGTGGCAGATCGCATCGTGGTCATGCGTCGCGGTGAAATCGTCGAGGAGGGTCCCGCCAGTCGCGTCATCACCGCGCCGCGCGACGAGTACACGCGCGCGCTAGTCCGTGCCGCGCCAGCGTTCAGCGCAGAGATTGGAGATTAAAGATTTACGCACTACGCAATACACACTACGCACTACACAAAACTTTTTTCAGGAGGACACCATGCACTACAAACGTCTCATTGCTGGGTTGAGCGTTGCGCTGTTGGTTCTGGCAATCGCGCTGGTCGCGTGCGCCGCGCCAACGGCTGCGCCAACGCCTACGGCAAGCAAACCCGTAACCGTCGCGCCAACGGCTGCGCCGACCACCGCGGCGCCGGCGCGCGTCAAGGTGTTGCGCTTGCCGGGCGGCGGCGATTGGGGCTATCCCTCGCCGTTCGGGTTCAGTCGGGGACCCGGCTATACGCGCGCGGCGTACATTTTCGATACGCTCGCGTGGCGCGATTCGACGGGGCAAACGATTCCGTGGCTCGCCAAAGAATGGAAATCGTCCGCAGATGGTTTGACGTGGACCTTTACGCTGCGCGAGGGTGTCAAGTGGCACGATGGCAAACCATTGACGATTGACGACGTGCTTTTTTCATTCAACTATCTCAAAGCCAAGACCGGCGCGGCGTGGTTTATGTCCGAAATCGGTCAAATCGAATCGGTGAGTAAGATCGCGGAAAATCAAATAGCGATTAAATTGATTCGCCCCTTTGCGCCTTTCCTCCAATCGATCGCCGAAACTGTGTTCATCTTCCCCAAGCACATCTGGGAAAATGTGGACGATCCCAAAAAGTTCACGGGACCGCAAGCCGTCGTCGGAAGTGGTCCGTACAAACTCATCGAGTACAACAAACAAGAAGGGACGTACCTGTTCGAAGCGAATCACGATTTCTGGTTGGGCGATCCGTACGTGCAACGCATCGAATTCATTCCCGCGAGCGATCCAGTGCTCGCGCTGGCAAAGGGTCAGGTAGATGCGTTCGATAGATTTGGTGGCGTCACCGACGAGATGCTCGCGCCGTTCACCAAGCCGCCGTTCGTCATCAAAAAAGCGCCGGGCGAATGGGGGATGAATCTGTACTTTAACCTGGAGAAAAAATCCGCGCTGAGCGATGTGCGCGTGCGCCAGGCGATTGCGTACGCCATCAATCGCAACGATTTGGTCGAACGCATCTTGTTCAACTTTGGCGAGCCGGGCAGTCCCGGTTTTGTGCCGCCAGCGAATCCATACTATAATCCCGATGTGCCGACCTACGCGCACAACCTTGCCAAAGCCAAAACGCTCTTGGACGAAGCGGGCTACAAGGACGATGGCAAAGGCGGACGCGTCGCCAGCGATGGCACGCCGCTGCAAATCGCGCTAACCTACTCGACGAGCGATTCGCCGCGCATCTCCGAAATGGTCATCGCCGCGCTCAAACAAGCAGGCATCCAGGTCAAACCGCAACCGATGGATCAGGCATCGCTCGATGCCGCCGCGCGCGATGGCAACTATGAAATGGTATTGGTCGGCTTTGGCGGACTGGGAAGCGATCCCGATTTTCTGCGGCGCAACTTTGCCAGTACCAGCAAGACGGTCGGCTTTACGCGCGCGCGCGGTTACAAAAACGCCGAGTTCGACGCGCTCGCCGATAAACAACTCGCGCTCTTCGACGTGAACGAGCGGCGCAAGGTCATCAATCAAATGCAAACGATTCTGGCGAACGATTTGCCCGCGCTGCCGCTGTACTACACCGCGCGCGTTGTCGTCTACAACAGTCAGGTGTTCGATAACTGGTACTATACGCCGGGCGGACACGGCGGCGGAATTCCGATGCCGTACAACAGGCATCAGTTCGTTACAGGCGTGCCCGCCGGGTTGACGATTAGGAAATGACGGAGGACGGAGGACGAACGACGGAAGACGAAGGACGAAGGAACGCGTTGCGCGAGTTTTTCGAAGCGCTTGCGCTCGAATGGGACGCGCAGCAAGCCCCTGAGCGCGCGGCACGCTTGCACGCGCTCCTTGCGCCCTTCGATGCGTTCCTGCGCGACGCGCGCGCGATTCTGGAGGTGGGAACGGGAACGGGCGCGCTCGTGCCACTCGTGCGCGAACGCGCGCCATCCGCGCGCCTGGTGGCGCTAGATCTGGCGTACGCGATGTTGCAACGCGCACAGACGCGCGCGCCGTTCGCCTCCTTCGTTCAAGCCGATGCGCACGCCTTGCCGTTTGGCGCGGCATGTTTCGACGTGGTGGTGTGTCACGCGAGCTTCCCGCACTTTGGCGACAAGCGCGCCGCGCTGGCTGAGATGCGGCGCGCGCTCACGTGCGGCGGCTATCTGTTGATTTTGCACGACGTTGGGCGCGCGCAGGTCAATGCGATTCATCAGAACGCGCGCGCCAGCGTGATTCACCAAGATCTTTTGCCCGATGGCGCGGAGATGCGCGCGTTACTGAACGCGACGGGGTGGGACGCGCTGGACATCGAAGACACGACAGAGCGTTACGTCGTGTGTGCGCGTGTCGCCGCGTCGGTGAGATAAACACCAACGCCGCCGAAAACTTGTTTCGGCGGCGTCGTACTTTTTGCCTCCGCACTCGATTTGTGCTATATTCGCAGTGCGCCCCTGTAGCTCAATCGGATAGAGCGAGGCACTCCTAACGCCGCGGTTGGGGGTTCGAGTCCCTCCAGGGGCATTCCACAATGAGCCAATGAACCAAATTTCCAATGAGCCAAAGTTGTGGATTGGGGATGAGAGATTAGAGATTGGAGATTTTTGTCATTTGCTCATTCGTCATTTGTCATTCGTCATTTGTCATTTGGTCACCTTTGGCTCATTGGCACATTGGCTCATTGCTTTTCAAACATCCTCAAAATTTCCTTCACCGTCGTTGCGTCCTCCGCTGTACGATCCGTGCGAATAAACCCCACCACGCGCGGGAAACGCAAGGCATAGCCCGGCTCATCGCCGACTTTACCGGCGGTGTGCACGGGTGAGCGCGTGATTTCATCCGCTTGCATTTCAATCACGTATCGGGGCTCCACCCACACATCAGGTTCGATGAGCGCCTCCACACGCGCAGGTTTCTGCGCCACCGCGATTTTATCGAGCATCTCGCGCAGTTGGGGCCACTCGGCATCGGATAAACCCGTGCCGATTTTGGCAATCGTCACAAACTTGTCCTGCACATCGTCGTACACTGCCACGAGTAGCGCGCCGATGCCAAAGCGCGCGCGCATCCCGCGCCCGCGCAAATAGCCCACAATGACGCCGTCTATCGTGTCCGACAAATGACCTTGATACGAACGCTTTAACTTGACCCAGTTGAAATTGCGCATCCCTGCCTGATAGCGCGAATCGAGACGCTTGGCGATGATGCCTTCCAGACCGCTGGTGATTGCCTCCATAAAAAATTTTTCGATTTCTTTGGCATCTTGCGTAATCAGGTGTCGGGACAATTCCACACGCTCGCCGGGCGCAATGATAGAAGCCAGCGTTTCGTGACGTTTGATGTACGGCTGCTGGGTAAAATCCTTGCCATTCAGATACAGCAAATCGAACGCGATGAGACGCAGCGGGAATTTGAGTGTCATCTCTTCCACATCGTACTTGCGCTTGCGTTGCATCGTCACCTGAAACGGCTGAAACTCGCCGGTTTCGGGATCGTACGACAACGCTTCGCCCTCCAGAATCGCTGTTTGGGCTTTGATCTGCTTGCGAATGCCCTCGGCAATGTCCGTGAACATCGCGGTCGTTTCTTCGAGATTGCGCGAAAAGATGCGCACGTGATCACCTTGCTTGTGCACCTGACAGCGAAAACCATCGTACTTGTTTTCGATGGCGCATTTGCCAAGTCGCGTCACAATGTCCTCCGCGTTTTTCGCGCGCTCGGCGAGTGCCATCCGCACCGGCTTGCCAACCTCCACTTGAATTCTGGCAAGTGCCTCCACGCCTTCCGATTTGAACACGCGCGCCACCTGCCCCAGGTCTGAACAGACGTTGTACGCGCGTTCGATTTGAGGTCGCAACGACTTGTCCCCGGTCACCGACCACGACAATCCCTCCATCACCGTCGGGTCGCCGATACCGAGACGCAAACGTCCGAGCGGGATGCGCAACACGTAACGCGCTTCGCGCCCGGAAAGTTTTTGCAACAAGTCGGCGAGCAAATCGGTTTTGTGCACGACCATGCCTTCGCCACTGGTCAGCGCGATTTCCTTCAAACGCTCAAACACCTGTGTCACCGTGAATGACTTGCCCGTCTCACTCAGCAACTTTTCTGCCACGATGCCATAGTCGCCGTGTTGACCGTACAACTTTTTGATTGCCGCTTTGTCTTTGCCCGAGGCTTTTGCCAGCGCCTCCGCCGCGAGTGCTTCGCCGATGCCAAAATCAATCGGTTCGAACGCGGGTCCCAGACGCTCCTGGGTCAAGTAGATGATTGGTGCGATGTCGTCAGCAGTGGCTTCTTTGAACAACGCGCCCAGGATCGCCGTCATTTCGAGGCGTTTGGTTGTGGCTTCGAGTTTAACAAGATAATCGGTAAATTTTGAGAAACGCATCGCCACCTCCAGAGTGAGAGGTCACGCGCGCCCTAGCGCGTCGCACGCGTGGGGTATGCTCTCGAAAAATACATTTGTCCACGAAGATCACGAAGGAACACAAAGAAAAAAATCTTTGTGAATCTTTGTGTTCTTCGCGAACATTTTCATCCGAACGCTGGTGAACGCCAGACAATTTAAGACAAGCCCTGTAGCCGTTTCTGAGCGGCGTATATTTCTGCCACTGCAGCCGCCGAATCGAATTCGGCGGCTCAAGGATGCAAAAATCGGTTGATGGGTTTTAAGAAATTATTCCCGTAACAGCACAGGATAATTCCTCAACCCGTGCTAGCCATTGCCAAGTT
>DAOTYB010000189.1:0-3218 GCA_034435315.1 Anaerolineae bacterium
AATTGCTTCGCCCGTCGCCGCGTCCATCCACCGAATTTTTTCCGGATCAAAGTGGAGCCACACCTCATCGTTCAGTGCGACGTGTTCATCGGGCGCGACGCTCACCTTGGAAATCTCGTTGCCCACCTGAACGGTCAACAATTTGTGCGAACCGAGCGGCTCGATGACGCGCACGCGCGCGCGAATCGTGTTGGCTTGTTGCGACGGCGCGAGCGCGAGATTTTCGGGTCGAATGCCGAGCAAAATCGGTTGACCGTTTTTGGCGGCAAGCGCGGGCGCGATCGCTGGCGCAGGCGCGATGTGCGATTCACCCACGATGACGGTTGCGCCATTGCCGTTCACGCGCACGATGCCGGGCAAAAAGTTCATCGGCGGCGTGCCGATGAATCCGCCGACAAATTTGTTCGCGGGATAATCGTAAATTCTCATCGGCGCGTCGCACTGCACAATGCGCCCGTTCTGCATCACCGCGATTCGATCGCCCAACGACAGCGCTTCGACTTGATCGTGCGTCACGTAAATCGTCGTCGCTTTGATCTCTTGATGCAAGCGTTTGAGTTCGGCGCGCATTTGCAAACGCAACAGCGCGTCGAGGTTGGAGAGCGGCTCGTCCATCAACAGCACAGCGGCTTGCATCACGATCGCGCGCGCCACTGCGACGCGCTGACGTTGCCCGCCGGAAAGTTGCGCCGGATAGCGTCCGAGCAGTTCGCTGAGTTCGAGCAAGCGCGCGCTCTCTTCGACGCGGCGTTTGATTTCGTCGCGCGGACGATTTTGCATCTTGAGACCAAAGGCGATGTTATCGAACACGGTGAGATGCGGAAAGACGGCGTAACTCTGAAACACCATCGCGATCTTGCGGTCGCGCGGCGGTAGGTCGGTCACGTCGCGCTCGCCGATAAAGACGCGTCCGCCATCCACGCGCTCTAGCCCGGCGAGACAGCGCAACAGGGTGGTCTTGCCGCAGCCGCTGGGACCCAGCAACACCATAAACTCGCCGTCCTTGATTTCCAGACTCACATCGTTTGCGGCAACGACTTTGCCGAATACTTTGCGTACGGATTCAAAGCGAATGTTTGCCATCGTTTTCCTCGTTATGCGTGAAACGTGATACGCGACTTATTTGCCCATCGGTCCCCACAGATTGAGCAAGTAGCGGCGGATGATAAAGATGAACACCAACGCAGGGGCAATCATAAAGAAACCACCCGCGTAGCGATAGTAGATGGGCGAATCGTTCAATTGTGTAAGCACTTGGGCGGGTAGCGTACGATTCTGCACGGTGAGAATCGTGGCGGCAAAGACTTCGTTCCACGAAATCATAAACGTAAAGATTGCCGCTGCCGCCAGACCCGGCAGCGCGAGTGGCAACGCCACGCGCAAGAACGCTTGCCAGCGTGTGCAACCGAGTGTCATCGCTGCCTCTTCCAATTCGTGCGGCACGCCGAAAAAGACACTCCGCGTGACCAGCACAATGAACGGCAATGCCATCGCGGTATGAATAAGAACGACGCCCAGAAGCGTATCGTACAAACCGAACTGGATGAAACTGACCGCCAGCGGAATGGAAAGAATCGCGATGGGAAACATCTTGGTCACGAGGAGAGCAATCTGAAACAGGTCGCGACCACGAAATTGAAAACGCGCGAGCGCATAGCCCGCTGGCGCGCCCAGCAGCAACCCCAAGACAATCGTTGCAAGCGCAACGATGATGCTGTTACTGACGGAACTGAGGACGCCGGTCGAAGTGACGAAGAACGTCATCGTATCCGTCGAGAAATCGAGTGGCAAGAGTGGTTTGGGAAACGCGTAGATGGCTTGACGCCGACTGAACGCGGCGAGCGCAATCAAGTAGAGCGGCGCGAGCACCCACACGGCGAAGAGAATCGCCGTGCCGTACAACAGCGCGCGCGAAAAGAGATAGCGAGGCGACCAGTGAGTAAAACGCTTCATCGTCCGACCTCCTCCTCGCGAACGCGCAACACGCGCAGGTAAACGATGGTCGCGGCAAGTGACAGGAGCAAGATGAGAAACGCCATCGCCGCTGCGACCGCAGGATTGCGGTTGCTATAGTACCACGTGTACGCTTCACCCGCCAAGACGGGAAGCGTGCGCCCAGCGAGGGCAAAAACAACGGCAAAGGTCTGAAATGCAAACAAAGTGCGAATGATGAGCGCGGTTTGCAAACTGGGTCGCAACAGCGGCAAGACCACGTACCACGTTCGCTTGAGCGTCCCCGCGCCGAACAATTCTGCTGCCTCGAAATAATCGCGCGGAATCATTTGCAAACCCGCGACCAGAATGACCAGCACGATCGCCGTAGCGCGCCACGCTTCTGCCACGACAATCGCCGAGAAAATCCCCTGTGGATTTTGATACGAGAGGAACAAAATCGGTTGTTGAATCCAGCCGAGATGATGCAGAATCGAATTCAAATAGCCGCGCTCGGTGAAAATCGAAAGCCACACCAGACCTGCCGCGAGATCAGAGATGGCGAGCGGAATCGCAAAGATGTACAGAAAGAACGTTTGACCGCGCAAGCGCGTGTGAATGACGAGTGCCATCGCGAGCGCAAGAATGATTTGCAATGGAACGATGGCAAGTAAAAGCAAAAAGGTATTGCGTACCGCTTCGTTGAACGCAGTGTCGCCAACCATGCGCTGAAAAGCACTCAGCGAAAAATCGCCCGTCTCACCCTGAAACGCGAGCAAAAATGCCTGACCGATCGGCACAACGATCAACAGCGCGAGAAAAGCAACCGAAGGGAACAGCAAACCCAACGGCAGCGCGCTTTCGAGTTTAGAACGCATCGGCACCTCGAAAGGAGCAGGTGGACAGGGAATCGTCCACCTGCTCTCAACATCTACTTGACCTGACACGGACCGGTGCTGGGAGGATCGGGGAGCCAGCAGGGTGCTTTGGCTTCGTTCATCACCTTTTGCAGGTTCGCGCCTTCTTCCGTGAGCACCTTCTGGATGTCTTCGCCTTTCAGGATGATGCGCGTAAAAGTATCGAGTTGGACTTTGTTGAACTCGCCCCCCTTGGCGCCCAAACCGATCGGCAGCAACGCGACGCGCGCGTCTTTTGCTTTCGATTGCGCCACCACGCCGCTGGCTTCGAGTTTGATGGGTGTGGGCAAATCGGCGGGCAAGTCGGCAGCAAGCACCGGGAAGAAACTCACTTCGCGCAGGGTCAATGCCTGGACGTTCGGGCGCGTC
>DAOTYB010000190.1:0-13953 GCA_034435315.1 Anaerolineae bacterium
GCCACGAATCCGACGCTGATCAACGGTAAAGGATTTCGAGGACGACGTAAACTCGTTGAGAACGACCGCATTCAAATGGGTAATACCACCCTGGTTTTCAAGCAGATCAGAACACAGACTTGAGCTATTACATCAACAACCTATACTCAGCACGGGCACAAACCTTCATTTTGAACTGGCGTGCCCTTGCCAAACAAGTGAACGCGCTGCCAAAGGTATTGCCCCCCTGCCCTTCCCCATTGCGTTGGGGCGAAAAATCTTTCGCCCCAACAGGGAGGGGGAGTCAGAGGATGAGGGTGGTGGCGGGCGGCGAAGCCGCCCGCCACCACCCCACCACCCCTTTTCTCCCCACCGCGCGGGAAGAGAAGGGAGCAGGGAGATGGGTGGGGAAAAAACAGGAGGATGACTACACGGAGTTTTGAGATAGCAAGTCCAGTTCTTTGGAAACTGAGAGTTGCACATCAGGTAGTACAAATAGGGCAACGGTATGGCCGAATTTACCTTTATCATTGTCTTTGCCATCTTCGCGTTTGTGCTGATTACTATTCTCGCCTTGGTCATGAACCCGCGTTTACGTGCACGCATCAAATTGCCAGGGCATGCCAAGTTTGAGATTGATACCTCGCGTGAAGAGGATAGGGTGTTACTTCAATCAGTCCAGCCAGCGTCAGTGATGGTCAAGTCAGGTCATGTGCCTCAGGCATGGCTTGTTATCAAACGACACGGCAAGCGCGATTGGACGTATCCACTGGATGGACAGATGCCCATTTACCTGGGACGCGGCGACGATAATCACGTTCGGTTGGCGAAAGATCGTATGGCAGACAAGCGTCATGCTGTTATCTACGTTGAAAATAATCGCTATTACATCAACAACCTATCTCCCCGCGGGACATGGGTGAACAAGCGGTTGATCACCAAGCAGG
The DNA here is from genome assembly GCA_034435315.1 of Anaerolineae bacterium. Lineage (GTDB taxonomy): Bacteria > Chloroflexota > Anaerolineae > UBA4142 > UBA4142 > VGOB01. The sequence goes on from DAOTYB010000190.1 coordinate 927, forward strand.
TCCTCGGTGATGGGAATACCATCCAAATCGGTGCCACGCTGTTTATTTTTCGTGAAAGGCGCGATTAACGAATTCATCAAGAAATTCACTATGAACTGGCATTCACCAACGTTCGGATGAAAAATATCCACCAAGGACACGAAGATTCACGAAGGTTTTTTCTTCGTGTGCCTTCGTGACCTTCGTGGACAAATGTATTTAAGGGAGTTGTTCATGGGCGCATGCGCCCGCCACGACGGATGAAAATGTAGCATAGGATTGAATCCTGTGCTACACACCAACGTATTTTCGAAGGAGTAAACTTATGAGACTCGTCGTACAGGCTGGCAATCAGCAAGGTCAGGTCTTTGAACTGGTACGCGATTTTGCAACGATCGGACGGGATGCGCGGTGCGACGTGAGGCTGGCGGATACTGCCGCGTCGCGCCAGCATTGTCAGGTTCGCCGCGATCCCAGTGGCTGGGTGGTGCAAGACCTGGGGAGCACGAACGGCACCTTTGTCAACGGTCAACGGATTAGTGGCGCACAACTCGTGCGGCCGGGTGACACCATCGGTGTAGGCAAAACGGTGCTACGCCTGGAAGAAAGCCCGGCGGTGCCACCGCCACCTGTGGCTGGTCCAAGTATGCCGGCGCAAGCCGCGCCACCTCCCAGCGGCTCAAACACACTGCTGTGGGTTCTGTTTGGCGGACTGGTGATCCTTTTGCTTCTGGGTGGCATCATCGTAACTATCGTTATGTTGGTACAACCCACGCCAACGCCGCCGTCTCCGTTACCTTCGCTCACATACACTCCAACCATCACTCTAACGCCGGCACCACCTACAGTGACACCCATTGTCAGCACCCCGACTGTTCCTGTGACGGGAACACCTGCAGTTGGTTCAGTAGAAAGCACACGTACACCAACGCCAACAGCAACCTTTACAAGAACCCCAACGCCAACCGCCACTCCCACGCGTTTATTCCCGGAGGTGTACGTCTTACGCCCGCCGGATAAAGCCAAGTTCGCGCAGAATGAAGCCATTATTTTGCAGTGGCAAGCGGCAGACTATCTCCGCCCGCTAGACGAGTACTATGTCCAGGTCTCGCGTAACTATGAGATCGAAAAGGAATTGGTTTGCACCATCCGTACGCGAGAAACTCAGGTCAGGTTGCCCGGCGCTGAATGCGCTAATATGACTTTCAATGCGGTATACTATTGGCGGGTGATGATTATCGCGCCAGCGGCAGATGGCACGTACATCCCGGTTAGTCCGATGGGTACCGTTCGTCAGTTCGGATGGCAACCTTGACGCATCAACTGGCGTGGCTCTGTCCAGGGGTTGGAGAATCGGACAGAGCCACACGGAGATTACTGACATTATGAAACTCCGTGTCCAAGCAGGTATCAATGCCGGACAGGAATTTGAGATCACGCAACTTGTTACCACGATAGGGCGTGCGCCAGACAACACCATCGTCCTGCCCGACCCCACCGTCTCGCGGCATCACGCGCGCGTGGATCGTCAGGGAAATGCTTTTATTGTCTCCGATCTGGGAAGCACCAGCGGTACATGGTTGAACGGAGCGCGACTCACCGCGCCGCAATGGCTGCGTGAAGGAGACACTCTCACTCTCGGCCGCACAACGTTGGTGACGCTACCTTCTGTGCCGGCGCCGGTGTTTATCTCACCACCACCCATATCGGTTTCGCCGCCAGCGCGTTCACCAGCCGCGTCGTCGCGTTCGCCCATTATGGTGGTTGTAGCCCTGATAGGAACGCTGGGCGTGATTCTGCTGGGACTTGCCATCGTCTTGTTTTTACGGGGTGGCGTGACAAATGTGGCTATGGCTCAGCCGACGGTAACCGTGCTTTCTCCAACACCAGTGCCTGTTCCGAGCGATACACCTGTCCCAACCGTCACGCTGATACCAACTGCTACACCAACGCCCACCCAGACACCGTCGCCGACCGCCACGCCAGCGCCTACACTCACGCCAACCCCAACCGCGTCGCCGACTGCCACATCACCTCCGCGCCGGCTGAGCAACGGTACCTTTATCAAAGAAGCGGTGCCACGCGATGGCGAAGGTGATTTGGAAATTGATAACGGGAACGACTTGGATGCTGTTGCAGTAATGACAACACTCACCGATACACCCATCTTTTCGGTCTATGTGCAAGCGCGTAGCAAATTCAAGGTCGAAGGCATCCGCGATGGCACGTACAAATTGTTCTTTATGCTGGGGGAAGATTGGGATAGCGCAACGGGACGCTTTACGCGCAAAGCGCGTTACCAGGTTGTTGAAGACACCTTCCCCTACACGACGACTTTTACTACCGCAACGCTTTGGCGCATCACCCTACACACGGTCGTGGACGGGACCACCCGAACCGATCATGTGGACCCAAGCAAATTTCCACCAGTCAAGTAATCTTAAAGGGAGATAATCAGATGGAATCTCTCATCGGTAAAACCATTGGCGCATACGAAATCATCGCCGAAGTCGGACGCGGCGGAATGGCAGTGGTGTACAAAGCCTACCAGCGCGCGCTGGATCGCTACGTGGCAATCAAAGTGTTGCCACCCCAGTTCACCTTTGACCCGGAATTCGTCCGACGGTTTGCAATGGAAGCCAAAGCCGCCGCCAAACTCAAACACCCCAACATCGTCACAATTTACGATGTCGGCGAACAAAACGGTTTGCACTATATCGTTCAAGAATTTGTCGAAGGCGTCACACTCGCCGACCTCATCCGCCGCGAAGGTGCGCTGCCGCCGACACGCGCAGTGCACATCATCGCGCAAGTGGCTTCTGCACTTGATTATGCGCACGCGCTCGGTTTTGTTCACCGCGACGTCAAGCCGAGCAACATTATGATTGGGGCGAACGATCACGCGACGCTGACCGACTTTGGGATTGCCAAGGCGGCGGAGGGGACGCGCGTGACCAAGAGTGGCGTGATGGTGGGGACGCCTGAGTATATGGCACCCGAGCAGATTCGCGGGCAAGCGGTGGACGGGCGCGTGGATGTGTATGCGCTGGGGGTGGTGGGTTATGAGATGCTGGCGGGGCGTGTGCCGTTTCAGGGGGACACGGCGCGTGTCTTGTATGGGCAGGTGCACGAAGCGCCGCCGCCGTTACGATCGTTGAATCCGCGTGTGCCGCCTGCGGTGGAGGTGGCGCTGGGGATGGCGCTGGCGAAAGAGCCAGCCCAGCGGTATGCGCGGGCGGGGGAATTTGCGAATGCGCTGACAGCGGCGGTGAGTGGGGCAGTCCAGCCATCTGCGCCAGAAGCGCCGACGCGCTACGTGCCACCGCCGCCTGCGCCGCCGCGCCAGAAGACGGCGCCGCCGCTGTTGCCTGTGCTGGCGGGGATTGCGGGTGCGGTGGTGTTGCTGGTAGTGGTGCTGGCGATAGCCCTGATGGCGCGTCAGCCGAAGGCGCTGGCACCGATGAGCACGACGGTTGCCAGCCCCTCGCCGACGGCGGTGCCGACCGCTGCGGCGATTGCTGTGCCAACTGCCAGACCAACGGTTGCGCCGACCGCAACACCGCTGGTCATCGTCGTTACCGCCACGCCGATTCCGACGCCGACGGCAACCGCCACGCCGCCAGGTCCGCAAAAGAGACTGGATGCTGTCAAATACGACTATGAAGGTAACCAACTTGTACTGGCTATAGATGTCTTTGACCTGAACACCGGCTCGCGCTCACGACTTCATCAGGTTGCCCAGGGACAGCACATCGCCTCTGCGGTATGGTCCAGAGACGGCAAGAGAATATTAATTGCGTGGTTTGAGATACTATCCAGAATTTATTCCTCTTGGTGGGGTGCTCACTATGGCGGTGGTATCCAAAGTATGATGGTTGACGGCAGTGGTAAAGAGACAGTTGCAATTGGAGGTTCTTATCAAGTTCAAGTCTCACAGTGGGGACGAAGGTATGCTGATGGTGTGTACTTTCGAGGTGCAATTTGGTCTCCAGATCAGCAAAGGATTGCTATATGGTTACAAGATAGCCTAGGTAACGGGTGTCCTTTCTTGCTAAACCGCGATGGCACTCGAATGACCAAATTGCCGGCCTGTGAACGTGATGACTATCCCCGCTACTGGTCGGTGGACGGCAAATGGATTGTTGCATGGTCAGAACGCGATCATCGAAAACTCTATGCGTATGAGGTGGATGGTAACCGTCGTATGCCATTGGAGCAACTCGGCAAAATCCAGGTGTATGACCAGCGTTATTGGCCCTGGCGGGTGACGGACACGCCGGTATGCAAAGGGGCAAGTTTCTGGGAGTGTGAGTGAGGGTCAATGAGCCAATATGCCAATGAACCAATGAGCCAAAGGGTGCAGATTTTGGAAATGTGAGTCGTGTTGGTACGACAGTCAAAAACGGAGGTGGGGCAATGTTGTGTCCGCGTTGTCGTACGTGGAATGCCGCAGGTCAAGTACGGTGTGTGCGCTGTGGAACGCCACTCGCTTATGCTCCCGCATCGTATCAAGCACAAAGAATGCCCACTGGGACTGGCGATAGCGGTATCCCGATATGGGCGTTTGGAATGGTTGGCGCGATTGTCTTGCTGGCTTGTACGCTTATCCTTTTGATGCTGGCGGTGGCGGCACGCACCACGCCCGCCCAGACCGCCGGTTTGAATCCGGTTCCTACGACCATTGCGCCAACGAATAGACCAACGACTGTGCCCAGCACACCAACATTCATCCCCAGCGCAACACCGCGCCCGACGGATCGTGCTCCATCAACACCAACGTTACCGCCCACCGTCATGCCTCCGCCACCGACCCCGACGCGGTTGCCGCCTACCACTACACCGGTGCCACCGACTTTTACGCCCACGCTTCCGCCGGAAGGATTAACCGTCGGTCACACGGCACCGAACTTTACGCTCAAAGATTCCAGCGGACGGACGGTCAGTCTCCGCGATTTTCGCGGCAAGCCGGTCATTATCAACTTTTGGGCTTCCTGGTGCACGTATTGCCGCAGTGAAATGTCGGATTTGAACGCGCTATATCTCGATTCACAAAGTAAGCAACTGGTTGTACTAAGTGTGAACACGGATGACTCGAATCGGAGTGCCGCGGAGCAATTCGTCCGCGAGAAAAAGTTGGCATTTTTAATCTTGTGGGATGAAAACAACGCCGTGAACCGACAATACAATATCCGAGGGTTACCGACCAGTTTCTTTATTGATGCCACAGGCGTCATTCGAGCCGTCGTGGTGGGCGCTATGTCGCGTGAGACAATGAATGCCAAAGTTGCGTTGATTTACTAGGTGGAGGCATCATGTCAAGCCATATTTCTGGACAGACGATTGGCGAATATCAAATTGTCTCTGTGATTGGGCATGGTGGCATGGGGATTGTGTATCGCGCGTACCAGCCACGCTTGCAACGCTATGTGGCACTCAAAGTCCTCCCTGCAAACTTGGCGATGGACCCGAGTTTCGTCGAGCGATTCAATCGTGAGGCGCATCTGGCAGCCTCTCTCGATCATCCACACATTGTTCCCATTTACGATTTCGGCAACGACCGTGGAATGTATTTCATTGCGATGCGGTTGATTGAAGGGACCTCCTTACAAACACTCATCGAAAGACGGGGGGCGCTCTCGCCAGCCCGCACCATTGCCATTCTAAGTCAGATTGCCAGCGCACTCGATTTTGCCCATCAGCGCCAGATTATTCACCGTGATATTAAACCCAGCAATATTCTGATTGATCAAAGCGGGAACGCCATTCTAACGGATTTTGGACTTGCCAAGGCAATGGCTGGCGCGCGGTCGAGTAGTTCAGGCGTCGTGGGTACGGTGGAATATATGTCACCCGAACAAATCGAGAACAAACCGCTGAGCGCGGCATCGGATATCTACGCCCTTGGTCTGGTGGCGTATGAGATGCTCACAGGACGCTTGCCCTTTCAGGGAGATTCCCTGGCAGTCATTTTGCATCAGCAGGTTTACGATGCCCCACCGCCGCTGCGTCGCTTTAGACCAGAGTTGACTCCAGCGACCGATGAAGTGATGCGGCGTGTCCTCGCCAAGGCGCCGGAACAGCGTTACCCGACCGCCGGGCAATTTGTGGCAAGTCTTCGGGTTGCTATGCAGGACACTTCGTTTGTATTAGACCGGACGATAATCGCAATTATCGCCAGTGTGGTGAGTGTAATTGTTCTGGTAACCATGTGTATTGCTTTGAGCATTGGGTTGCGCGGTGCACCAACCACACAGGAAACTCCCGCCACGCCAACACAAATCGCTTTCGTACCGACCGCATCGTTTGCACCATCAACGAGTACACGTGTTACTGCCACCACGGTGCCATCCTCCACACCTTCGCGCACGCCGGTCATACCATCACCGACTCTCGCACCGTTGCCATCTACTACACCAGTTGCCAGTGTGCCTGCCGGCTTGTTCTATAGTGAGAATTTTAGTGATCCCAAGAATGGCGTCTGGGACTCGGCATCAGGCGAGATATCCGAACGCGGTTATGACAACGGCGAGTACTTTATGCGGATCAAAAAGCCCTACTATTACTCTGCGGTATGCCGTCGTTGGTACTCTGACCTGTTGGTGGAGGTGGATGTCCGTCAGATGGATACAGCGGCAGAGCGATATGGGATTGCCTTTCGTGGCAATGATACCATGACCGACTTTTATGCCTTTCGCTTGTCGTTTGATCGAACTTTTACACTGGACAAGCATTCCAAAGAAAAAGGTTTTGTTGCTCTTCTTGGTCCCACGCAATCGAATACTATCAGATCAGGCGGTTGGAATCGGCTCAAAGTCATCGTCAAAGGGAACCAAATTATGTTGTATATAAACGATCAAGTGGTGGGTAACGTGTCAGATAGCACTTATCAAGAAGGGTGTGTGGGTGTTGTCATCTGCACGTGTGATGGGTCGCCGGGCTTGAGTGTGCGCTTTGATAACTTTCGTGTGGCGCCAGCACCCTGACCGGCTTGGGCTGAGGAAACAATGGCACTCTGGTTAGAATATCGCGGACATGAATATCGGATTCCGACAAACGGCTTGAAAATCGGTCGTGGTACGGATAACGACCTCATCCTGCCTGACGAACAAGCCTCACGCCATCACGCGATCGTGTGGGAAGCCCAAGGGGTTACGTACATCCGCGATCAAGGTAGCACCAATGGTACATTCGTCAACCAGCGACGCATCACCTCGGCGGTGCCGCTCCGTCCCGGTGATCAAATCCAGATTGGGCGTACGGTGCTCACCGTGCGCGCGGGTGGCGCAGCGGTTGTCGCGCGACCGCAATACGGTGGTGTTGGCGTTGCGCCATCACCTTCACGGCAATCCAGTTCGCTGGGGATTGCGTTTGCGATTGGTGGTATCGTGATCGTGACTATGCTTGTTCTTGGGGTGGCACTGGTGTTCGTTATCGCTTCGGTAAACGCGCCGACTCCTACGCAGATTGCTCTACCAACTAGTCCGTCGGCGGCGACTCTTGCACCGGTTGTCACGCCAACGAATCCGCCAGTGATGACGACTCCCACACCGGTTGTCACGCCAACCAACCTGCGGGCAACGCCGACACAAGCCGCCACGGCACCTCCGGCGTTGGACGGTATACGCCGCGCACTCTTGGCAGTGGTGTACATCGAGTCGCCAGTGGATGGCATAACCAGTGCCGTCTCTGGGTCGGGAAGTATTGTAGATGCACGGGGCTATATTCTGACAAATTATCACGTCGTCCGCGATATCAAAACGGGCAAACCGTACAACAGTCGTGACCGCATCTACGTTGGAGTGGTTAGCGATCCCAACAAGCCCCCCGATCGAATCTTTCGCGCCCAAATGCTCGCGTCTGACCCGAAACTGGACCTGGCACTCGTCAAGTTGAGCGCTATGGAAGACGGCAGTGCACTGCCAGTAAATTTGAACCTGACATCCATCGTGATTGGCGACTCGGACCGGGTGCAGATCAATGAAGAAATTCGCGTGTTGGGCTTTCCCGGCATTGGTGGCGATACCTTAACCGCAAGTCGCGGCATCATTTCTGGATTTCTGGGCAATCGAGAATGGATTAAAACCGATACCGAACTCAATCCCGGTAATAGCGGCGGCGCGGCAGTCAACACGGCTGGTGAGTTGATTGGAATTCCCACCCGTGTTGTCAGTGACCGAACCGTCACTGGCAAATTAGGATATATCCGGCCGATCAATCTGGCAAAGGGGCTTTTAGCGAACATCAAATAAATTGAAATGAGGAGGGAACGAAAATGGCTTTGGAGGTAGGGCAAACACTTTTAGGCAAGTATAAAATCGAGCGCGTCCTCGGTGAGGGTGGATTCGGATGTGTCTATCAGGCAACGGACAATTTGCAACGTCCCGTTGCCATCAAAGAGTTGCGCACAGAACTGGCGAATGATGCCAACGCTCTTCGCCGCTTTCAGAACGAGGCAATTGCCATTGCCAAACTGAACAACCCGCACATTGTTACCGTGTGGGGGATGGAACAAGACGGACCGCACCATTACATCGTCCTTGAATTTATGGATGGAGGTAGTTTGGCGAATCTTCTTGCCCAGCGCGGCAAGTTGACCCCCGGCGAAGCCGCAATGATCGCTCGAGCGGTATGCGATGGTCTGGCTGCTGCTCATCAACTTGGCATTGTGCACCGTGACATCAAACCGGCTAACATCTTGCTCAGCCGCGATGGCAAAGCGATCAAGATCAGCGATTTCGGCATTGCGCACGTCCCGGCTTCAGTCAGCAATGTGACGAATGTAACGCGCTTGGGCACCGCGATGGGGACACCGTGGTACATGTCCCCCGAACAAGCGCGGGGACAAAAAGTAGATGCGCGGAGTGATCTGTATTCTGTCGGCGTGATGTTGTACGAAATGGTCGCCGGATATATGTATCTGGATTTTACCAGCGATTTTTTGGGTGACCTGGAGAAGTTGAAAACAGATCCCCCACGTCCGTTGCCCTCGAATATACCAGCCGGGCTACAACAGATTATCACCAGGGCATTAGCCAAAGACCCCGCACAGCGCTATCAATCGGCTGAAGAAATGTCCGCCGCGCTCCAGGCATTCATCACGCCCGGTGCCACCATCGCGATTCCCACAACACCGTCGCGTAAACCCATAGCGGTGCCAAAGCCAGCATCCTCTCGCAGTCCGCTGGCGTTTGTCGGTGCGGCGGTCCTGGGGTTGTTGGCAATCGCTGTGATGGGCTTGTTCGTGGCAGGCGTCTTCCGTTCCGAATCACCGTCGCACGTGGCGCTTGCGCCGACCGGTACCGACGTTGCCGTCAACGTCTCGTTGCAGGCTACGCCTTCCGAAATGCAAACCGAAATTGCTCGCGCCATCTTTGCCACGCAAACCGCACAAGCCGAAGCCACACGTGTCATGGAGAGCACGCTTGCTGCGCGCGTGGCAGCCACGCTGACCGCGGCGGCGCCCACCGCTACGCAAACGGCAACACCAACGCTGTCGCCTACTGCAACACCCCGACCGACCGCCACACCAACGGTCACACCTACACCGCCGCCCTCGCCCACACGTGGGCTGGTAGGGATTCAGTTAATCAATCCACCGAACGGAACAGCGTTTCGGACAGAGAATCCGTGGATCACTCTAGAATGGCGACCGAATCCACCCAACTTTAAGATTCTCGCTGACAACGAATACTATCGTGTTCAGGTGTATGTGCCTGGTCGGGTAATTTGCAATTTCTATACCAAAGATACAGTATGGACATTGCCACCTTCCGGCGAGTCTGGCTCTGGGCTACCCGGCGAGGGGTGCGATCCAGGGGCGTGGCGCTTTAACACGATGCAGTTGACCAACTGGCGGATCAGTCTGGTCGTGCGCGTTGATCACAACCGAAATAATGACATTGAAAAAGCCCATTCGGAAGGATGGGGTTTCAAGTGGTTCAAGTGATAGCGGTTACGCGTGGATAAGGATGGTTTCTGGCTTTTCTGGAACAAGGATGAGAAAAATGCTCTACCGTGAGATCAACAAAATTCTCATCTGGGGTATCAGCATAGCCATAGTGCTCTTCCTCCCTCCTTCTGCGGCGGCGGACACCTGGGCACGCGGTAACATTGTGGGACTGTGCAAAGGCACTGAGATTCGTACGGGACCCGGCAAGGGGTACCGCGTGCACACCATCGTCCCTGAAAATGATTGGGCTGTCAAACTGATTGATGGTCCGCGCTACGCGGATGGCGAAGAATGGTGGGATACCAGTCGCAAAGCCGCCGGCGATCCTAGCGGTGGAACAGGGTGGGTGAGCAAACGCCAAGCGACCGCGTGCAAAACCGTGCCGCCCACCCAGCCACCACCGACCCAACCATCTCCCGCACGGATCGTCCTCGTGAGTGGCTTGGTGCTTTCCCGTTCACAAGCCGTGCCGGGCGAATGGGTCAATGCCTCGTTCCGCGTGAAAAATATTGGCGGGCAGACGTTTCGCGCGCGCTATTTTGGTGTCAAGGGAAGAGGACCTGGCGATAGCGACTATAGTTTCCATTGGATCGAAAATTTCACGCTGGCGCCCGGCCAGGAATTTGGGTACGACGCCAATCGCACATTCGAACGAATTGGCACACACTGGTTCACGCCAAATTATTCGGTGGATGGTAGTACCTGGACGGATGTGAAATGGCAGGACGGGCGGACGAGTTATGTGACCATTCAAATAGTCCCGCCGGCATCACCGACTCCTGTGCCACCTCCGCCAACCACTCGCCGGCCACCAACGACAATCGCGCCTCCCACTGCTACGCTGACACCATCTCCCCGCGCGACGACACCGGCGCCAGTCACGCTCGATTATATCTGTGGCTATTCAACGGCAGGGATAATCCAGAGTGGCCCCCTGTTGCCGGCGGGAACTTTTTATCCCTATATTGTCGTTTGTTCTACCGGCGAAAAAATCGGTTGGGGACCGCGTGGAGGTTGGGGACAGCGAAGTTACGTTCAGATAAACGATCCCGTCATCGTAGCGCTTGTTCCACCCGTCCACTTGAACGATGGAACCATCATCTCGCGCGAAATTTCGCGCTGGTCCGATTATATCCGAATTTCATCGTGCGCGGACTGTGGTAGAAATAACGAACCACCGACCCCGGTGCCGCCGCCCACTACCCCGGCGCCGCGTCCTACCACTCCAATCCCAACAACATCGGCACCCCGACCGACGACACCAGCACCGCGCCCCACGACGCCCGCGCCTGCGCCGCCAACTCCCACCTTTGCACCACCTCCTGGCGAAGTGCGCCTTGTGAGTGAATTACGTTTGTCGAATACCTCGCCCCGAGTGGGAGAGAAAGTTACCGCCGAATTCACCATTCGCAATGTCGGCGGTTCGCCAGTCACAATCCAGCGTATGGTTGCTGGCGCGCGCGGACCCAATGCACGCAATGCACCTAACAACGGTTGGTCAGCCCCGAACGTGGACTTTGAGGCGGTGACCAATCTGGTTCTAGCACCGGGCGAAACATACACCTATCGTGCGACGCGCTCGTTTAGCACACCGGGCGAATACTTTGCGGAGGCAGCCTGGCTGCCTCCTACTGGAGAATGGCAAGGCATCCCACCCTACCAACGGGTATGGTTCACCGTTAAGGATATTCCCACAATTACGCCGCTACCGCCACCTCCAACGACAAAGATTCGTTTCCCGTTAGGCAAAGAAGGTAAAGATGCTACCGGTGAAGGTTATATAGTCGTGTATCCGTTTGGAGGACGTACACAATCTGAGCAGATAAGCCAACGTTGTTTTCCTGGCACAAAATTCAAGGATTTGATTCATGGGGGTGAAGACTGGTTTGGAGAGAACTGGACCATTATTGCAGGTCACTATGTCCATTCAATCGCCGATGGACGTGTGCGAAAGGTTTGGGGAGACTATGCGCCCGGACAAGCCGTCTTGATTCACCATCCGGCATTCAATGTCTGGTCTTTTTATGGCCACCTGACAGGAGTGAACCTTAACGAAGGAGACGAGGTCAAGTACGGAGATACCATCGGGCAAATTATTGGACAAGGCTGGAATTCGCATTTACATTTTGAAATCCGCTCCCAAGAGGAAGTGAATCCACAGTGCGACAATAATTACCAGCCCGATAAGTTAATGGGGACTGGTTATTACCGCACCCTGGATGATCTCAGACGGAGTGGCAACATTGATCCATCTGAATTTATCCGCTCTCACAATGGGAGCCGTGTTCCTGTACGCACCGTCCTTCAGCATTTTGCCGGTACCGTTACTCAAGGTGAGAAGCAGACCTCAGGCACAGTGTCTGTGACACCGAATCAAGCCCGCGTGGATTTCGCGTTGCGCTGGCCCGGCAGTACGCTTGATCTCGTCGTCGTTGATCCACAGGGGCGTCAGGTGGACGACCAATACCCCGGTGCACAGTGGCTGCGTGAAGCCACCCGCTTGGTATTGACAGTCCAACAACCTTTGCCGGGGAATTGGTCAATGAATGTGATTGGCAAAGAAGTGTCTCTGCCAGCAGAACCATACGAGATCATCGTCTCTGGAAAAGCCGAAGGATCCACCAGTGTCTCGTCGGCTGCTGGCTTGGTCTTCCTTGGCTTGACATTGCTGCTACTACCACTTGTTGCCGGCGTAGTGATTGTGATGGCAACACGCGAGGCATCATCGGCAGTTCCTGCTGCTGCGCTCTATCGCCTGGAAGGGACACAGGCTTATTTGCAGACGGTCTTGTCCCAGCCGATCCTGTTCCTTGGACGCGATCCGCAGGGCAATGTAAGGTTGAACGATCGCCAGGTCCCTGCCTGCGCTCAGATTCTTCGACAGGGAAATCAATTCATTTTATCTGCTCTGGATCACAAGAACGCTGTATTGATCAATGGCAAGCACGTCAAGCAACAGTGGTTACGGGATGGTGACCGTATCCACATTGGTAACACCGAATTGCTCTTTCGGGTCAAGGGCAATGCCCCTTCGAGAGCACCGATACCACCAGTGCCCTCCGCGCCGGTGGTGGGTGAAGCATGGTTAAGCGTCTCGCG
>DAOTYB010000191.1:0-5626 GCA_034435315.1 Anaerolineae bacterium
TACCTCTCTCGTCGCAGTTCTGGTTCAATGCCACTCGCAAGAGAGGTTGATTTTGCGCGCCCTCATGCGGGCGTACAAATCTTTTTTTCGTCAAATTGTTGCCAAAGTCCAGTAACTTACATGTAGGCCAAGCTTTCCTGACACCATGGAAGATATTGAACGAGTTACATCGTTGGTTAATCTACCCATATGTGCGATTGATTTTTACTTTAGAAGGTATAGAATGGGGTAGGGATTGGCGTATCTACGGTGTGCCTATCATCCAAAGGCATCGTCGGAGCCAGATCAATATTGGCGATGGTCTTCAGCTGCGCTCCAATATTCATTCAAACCCTTTAGGGCCTAACCATCCGGTCATAATTACTACTTGGCAAGCGGGTGCCGTAATCGAAATCGGCAGCCAATTTGGTATGACAGGGGGAGTGCTTTGTTCTGCTCAACAGATTATTATTGGCAATCGCGTTATTGTAGGTGCCAATTGTACCATCACAGATACAGACTTTCACCCACTTGATCTACAAATGCGACGAAACCAACCTCAAGATGCATTCACTGCACCGGTAGTAATCGAAGACGATGTATTTATCGGCATGAATTGTTTGATTCTTAAGGGGGTGACAATTGGTCGCGGAAGTGTCATTGGTGCTGGAAGTGTTGTCACGCGTAGTATACCATCCAATGTGGTAGCGGCAGGTAATCCAGCAAAGGTCGTTCGTTTGCTAAATTCTGGACAGGGCTGAATTACACACTTGAGGAGGAGTTTATGGAAGGGAAAATCGTCGTCTGCGGTGCTGGCGGTTTCATCGGCGGACATTTGATTGCTGATCTGCGACGCCAAGGATATACTAACTTGCGCGCCGTGGACATCAAGCCGCAAAACGAGTGGTTTCAACGATTCGCCGATGTGGAAAATCTTGTCCTCGATTTGCGGGATAAACAGAATTGCTACGTGGCAGTGCAAGGGGCATCTCATGTCTACAACTTGGCTGCTGATATGGGGGGAATGGGTTTCATAGAAAACTACCGAGCGCTATGCATGTTGAACGTGCTTATCAATACTCACTTGTTAATGGCAGCGCGAGACGTTGGAGTGGAACGATTCTTTTTCTCCTCTTCGGCGTGCGTCTATAATATTGATAAACAGAAATCGCCCAACGTCACACCTCTAAAGGAAGAAGACGCGTATCCTGCTATGCCCGAAGATGGCTATGGTTGGGAAAAACTCTTTAGCGAGCGAATGTGCCGCCATTTCCGCGAAGACTTTGGGCTGCAGACACGTGTGGCACGGTTTCACAACGTTTATGGGCCGTATGGTACCTATGATGGTGGACGCGAAAAGGCACCTGCGGCAATCTGTCGTAAAGTGATTCGGGCGAAACTTTCGGGCAAACATGAAATTGAGGTGTGGGGCGATGGCACACGGACGCGCAGTTTTATGTACATTGATGATTGCCTCAAAGGGGTTCAAATGATTATGGAGAGTGACATTCTCGAACCAATTAACCTTGGGAGTAGCGAATTAGTTACTATCAATCAGTTGATTGATATTGTAGAAGATATTGCAGGAATCAAAGTCAAGCGAAACTATGATTTAACCAAGCCGCAAGGCGTGAATGGGCGCAACAGCGACAATACCAAAATCAAGCAATATCTAGGATGGGAGCCGAGTACGCCATTGCGGGTAGGACTTGAAAAGACCTATGCATGGATCTATGATCAAATGGTTAAATCTTGAGAGTTCAGTCCTGTGCGTATCCTAGTTGTTACCCCGCATTATCTACCCGATGGTGGTCCTAGCGCACCGCTCTATGCAATGCTCTGTGAAGCACTGGTGCGCCGGGGACACCAGGTTACAGTTGTTGTTGCTGTGCCACACTATCCATCGGGTCAGGTTCCCAAAGAATATCGTGGTGTTTGGGCTCGTCGCTCGAATGAGCAAGGAGTTCAGGTTATTCGCGTCCCAGTTCCTTCAGTCAATCGTGCCAACTTGTTGCAACGATTTATTCAATTGTTGGCATTTCAAATGCGTGCCACTTGGGCGGGACTCTTCTGTTCCTATGATTTTTCCATATTTAGTAATCCTGCTCTTTCAACAGGTTTGCCTTTTGCTGTCTTGTCAGTCTTACGGCATAAACCAGCAATCTATTCCGTACACGACGCGTATCCACAAGTTGGTATTACGCTGGGCGTTTTCAAGAATCGTTGTGTGATTGCCATGGTAAGCGCGCTGGAACGCTTTTGTTTGAACCATGCCACGTTCGTGCGCGTTCTGTCCGAATCTTTTGTCCCCAGTATTCGCGACCTTGGAGTCCCGGATTCAAAAATATCTCTGATCTACGATTGGGTGGACACGGATTTGATTCGACCACTTGAGCGTGACAATTCTTTTGCAAGAGAAAATGATCTAGTGGATAAGTTCGTTGTAATGTATGCTGGTAACTTGGGGCTTTCACAAGGTTTGGAGAATGTGTTATTAGTAGCCGAACAGCTGCAAGATTATTCTGACATTCAATTTGTCTTTGTGGGGGATGGGACTGCGCGTGCACATTTGATTGCAATGGCGCAAAAGAAATTGCTTCCAAATGTCTCTTTCCTGCCCTTCCAACCGCGCTCGCGTTTGCCCGAGGTCTTAGCCACTGCTGATGTGTCGTTAGTTGTTTTGCAAAGGGGTATAGGCTTGGCTTCGTTGCCATCGAAGATTTTCTCTATCTTGGCAAGTGGACGTCCCTTGATTGTGAGCGTAGATGAATATAGTGACACAGCGCGTCTGGTGCATCGTTCGGGGGCAGGGATATGTGTACCACCCGAGTCGCCAAGACATCTAGCCGAGGCAATTCTCAAATTGCGAGATGACCCGCTAGCGCGTTACACGATGGGAAAATGTGGGCGTGCATACGCACTCCAGCATCATTCACCTGATGCGGCGGCAGAAGCTTTTGCTGGGTTGTTGAGCAGGGCTTGACCCGATTGCAAGTGTTCTGCTCTCTGAGCGATATAACATTTGTGATTGACACCCTATTGTAATGAAATCACCTGAGCTTGCTTTGACTATCCGTAAAATGGAAGATTCGGATGTTCCTCAAGTTGTTGAGATACACCTGAAGAGTTTTCCCGGCTTCTTTTTATCCTTTCTGGGGGCGCGTTTCTTGACCCTGTTTTATAAAGGTGTCCTTGCTGATACCCAGGGAATCGGTCTAGTGGCATGTTCCGAAAACCGTATGGTTGGTTTCGTTGTGGGTGTAGTTGACCAACGTGGTTTCTATCGGAATTTAATTCGGAGACAATGGTGGAAGTTCGGTGTGGCAGCAATGGGTGCAGCGTTGCGTCGCCCAGTGATTATCCCGCGCCTAGTACGCGCGCTTAAGCAACCGGATTATGTGGGTAAATCTTGTGCAGCGGCTTGCCTCATGTCTATTGCTGTGCATCCAGTAGTGCAGGGACAGGGTGTTGGGCAAATGTTGATTGAAGCGTTTTCTGCGGAAGCCAAGCGTCGTGGTGTGAAGGCATATTGCTTGACGACAGATCGGGACAGTAATGCTCGCGTTAATCGTTTCTACCAAGGACTAGGTTTCCGTTTGGGGCGGACCTATGTGACCCCCGAAGGACGTGCAATGAATGAGTACGTTATCTCATTGGAAGATCAATAATGCGATCTACGTTCCTTTCTTTCCAACCCCCTTCCCTCGGTGACGAAGAAATTGCTGAAGTTGCCGATACACTTCGTTCCGACTGGATCACCACCGGCCCCAAGGTCAAACGCTTTGAGCAAGAGTTTGCTCAGTACGTTGGCGCGCCTGCCGCGCTGGCGGTCAGTTCCGCGACGGATGCGATGCTTGTCGGTTTGGCGGCGCTGGGCATCGGTGCAGGTGACGCCGTAATTACAACGCCGATGACCTTTTGTTCCACCATTCACGTCATCGAGCATCTTGGCGCGCGCCCGATTTTGGTGGATGTGGAACCGGACACGCTCAACATTGATCCAGTGCAAGTCGAAGCCGCAATCAAATCAGCGGTCAACGGTCAGCGGTCAGCGGTCAAGGCGATTATGCCAGTCCACTTGTACGGGCACCCTTGCGAAATGGACGCGCTCTACGACCTTGCTGTGCGTTACAACCTGCACATTCTCGAAGATGCTGCCCATGCTCTTCCTGCCCACTACAAGGGAAGAATGATTGGTACCCCAATCTCCAATCTCCAATCTCCAATCTTCAATCTCACTGCTTTCAGTTTCTACGCGACCAAAAATCTCACAACGGCTGAAGGCGGTATGTTGACCGGTGATCCAGCAATCATTGATCGGGCGCGAATGTGGGCGCTGCATGGCATGAGTCGCGATGCATACAAACGATACAGCGCAGAGGGCTCTTGGTACTACGAGGTGGTGTTACCCGGTTTCAAATGCAATATGACCGATATTCAAGCGTCATTGGGTTTGCAACAACTCAAAAAGTTGAATAGCTTTCAAGCGCGTCGCCGCGAGATCGTCCGGCGATACAACGCCGCGTTTTCGCAAATACCGGAGGTGCAGCCGCCCACCGAACGCGCGCATGTCGAATCGGCGTGGCATCTCTATGTGCTGCGGTTGAACCTTGACCGCTTGACGATCAATCGTGCGCAATTCATCGAAGAACTCAAAGCCCTGAACATTGGCACGAGTGTTCATTTTATCCCGAATCACATTCAACCGTACTATCGCAACAAATACGGCTACCAGCCCGATGATTTTCCCGTCGCCTATCGAGAGTACCAACGCATTGTTTCGTTGCCGCTCTATCCTCGGATGAGTGATCGGGATGTAGAAGATGTGATCGAGGCAGTTACTGCTGTTGTCGAACGACATCGGCGATGATAGCATGGCAAAGCGTGCCTTTGATTTTGCCTGTGCCACATTAGGTCTTGCGATTCTAATGCCGTCCTTTGCGATTATCGCCTTAGCGATCAAGTTGGATTCGCCCGGACCAGTTTTTTTTCGCGGCGAACGGGTTGGCTTGGGCGGCAAGCCCTTTCGCATCTTCAAGTTTCGCACGATGGTGGTGGATGCGGCGCAACGAGGTCCCGGCATCACGACACACGGCGATACACGTATCACACGCGTTGGTCATTTCCTCCGCAAGTACAAGATTGATGAACTACCGCAACTATTCAACGTGTTGCTTGGGGAAATGAGCTTGGTCGGTCCGCGCCCTGAGGATCCTCGCTATGTTGCGTATTACACGCCAGAGCAACGCCGTGTGCTGGAGGTACGCCCGGGAATTACCAGCCCTGCGACATTGCATTATCATCACGAAGAGCGCTGGCTGGAAGGCAAAGACTGGGAAACGGCTTATCTCAATGAACTGATGCCGCGTAAACTTGCCATCGAGTTGGAATACTTGGATACGCGCACCTGGCTGGCTGATCTGAAAATCATTTTACAAACCTTGTTGGTTATTTTTCGCTGATGACTGCCGCCCCTACTTTACCCCCATCCACCTCCAGCCGTTCTACCGCCAGAAATTTGGCTACCAGCGCCGCGGCGATTTTCCCGTCACCGAATATCTCGGCGACGTGTCTCTCGCGCTCCCCTTTTCGAGCGTGATGACCGAGGAGCAGGTGGACTATGTGTGCGCGCATCTGACGCGCGTGG
>DAOTYB010000192.1:0-17629 GCA_034435315.1 Anaerolineae bacterium
TGGAGTCGTTCAGGTGCTGAGAACCTCCTGCCGATCCGCACGGCACTGCTCAGCGGTCGGTTTGATGAAATGTGGCATGCGGTTTGCAATTTGCCCCCAAACTGAAATACACCCAAACTTGAGTATAACTTGCCTAAACGTTGGAAATAGAGTATCATAGAGTATGAATGCGATGGTGCGGTGTTGCATCCAGAGTGAAGGAGGTGGTGCCAAGTCGAGCCAGGTGATTGAACATTCATAAATTGATTCTATTTTCGATTGGAGGAGAGAAAATGAAACGGTACGTTTTATCTATTGTGACACTTTTGGTTGTGCTCGCCGTGATTGCGGCGTGCGCGCCGGCACCCACACCCACGCCGGTCCCGCCGACCGCGACGCCTAAACCACCTGAACCCACTAAACCACCGGCACCGACCGCGACGCCTGTGCCACCCACAGCGACACCTGTTCCGCCCACTGCGACGCCGGTGCCACCGACGGCAACCCCAGCCCCACCGACACCCACGCTGGCACCTGGCGCGCCGACACCCACACGTACACCAACGCCCACACCGCCTCCACCCAAGTGTGAGCGCTTGCCGGGTATGCCAACAGTCAAAGCAGGCGACCTCGGTTCACCCGAAAAACCGATTGTCATCACTTTCGTCCCATCGGGTGATGTGCCAACGATTACGCGCGCTGGAAACGAAACCGTCGAGTGCTTGAGCAAGATCACCGGCTTGTCCTACAAGATCGAAGTCGGCACGTCGTATGCCGTTTCGATTGAAGCGATGGGCGCGGGTAAAGCGCATGCCGGCTTCCTCGCCACCTTCGCCGCGATCCTCGCGCGCGAAAAGTACGGCATCGAACCAGCGCTGGCTTCCACGCGCGCCTATACAAGTGGTGGAGAAAATGATCCCGATAAAGCCCTGGCAGGTCAACAGACCAGTTTCTACAAGGGTCAATTCATCACCCGCAAAGATTCGAACATCAAGACCGTTGCCGATCTCAAAGGCAAGACTTTCTGTGGCGTAGATCCGACCTCGACCTCAGGCTGGATCATTCCCAGCATCAACCTCAAGGGGAATGGCATTGACCCCGACAAGGATTTGAAAGCCGTCACCTTTGCCGGTTCGCATCCCAATGTGGTGATTGCGGTGTACAAGGGTGACTGTGATGCGGGCGCCACGTATGTGGATGCGCGAACGGATGCGGCGGTTCAACGTGCCTATCCGGATGTGATGGACAAGGTCGTTCCATTCTTCCTCAGCATCCGCATCCCCAACGATGGCTTGCAATTCATCAAGGGCTTTGATCCCGTCTTGCGTAAAGCCACCGTGGATGGGTTCCTGGCGATGATGGCGGATCCGGGTGGCCGCGCCATTGTGCGCCGTGCCTACACCTATGATAATTTGATTACCGTGCCGGTAACCTTCTACGATGAATTCCGCGATCTGTTGAAGAAAGCGGGCGTGGACGCGGCGACGTTGGTCAAGTAAAAAACTCTTTGTTAGACCTGTCAGGTCGGCGGTGCTGCGACCTGACAGGTCTCACTATTTGGACAAGGGCTATGCTCAAAGTTGAGAATCTCACCAAAGTCTATCCCAACGGTACGGTTGCACTGCGCGACGTTAGTTTTGAAGTAGCCGATGGTGAATTCCTCGCCGTTATCGGATTGAGCGGGTCGGGTAAATCCACGCTCTTGCGGTGCATCAATCGGCTGATTGAGCCGACCGCTGGACGGATCATCTGGAACGACATCGAATTGACCGCGCTCTCACAAGCCGAGATGCGCAAAGTGCGGCGCCAGATGGGGATGGTGTTTCAGCAATTCAATCTGGTGAAACGTTCTTCGGTGCTGACGAATGTCCTCTCGGGACGTCTGGGCTATGTACCCGCCTATCACAGTCTCTTTAACTATTTTTCGCCAGCCGATTACGAGCGCGCGTTCAAGAATCTCGAGCGCCTGGGGCTGCGCGAAAAAGCGTACGTGCGCGCCGATTCACTTTCGGGTGGGCAGCAACAACGCGTGGGGATTGCCCGCGCGTTGATGCAAGAACCTAAACTGATTCTGGCAGACGAGCCCGTGGCTTCACTCGATCCGGTGTTGTCGCATTCGATCCTAAAGTATTTGGAGCAAATGAACAAAGAGGACAAGATCACCGTCCTGTGCTCGCTTCACTTTCTCGATCTGGTGCATCGCTACGCGACACGCGCCATTGGCTTGAAAGATGGACGCCTTGTCTTTCAGGGTTTGCCTCACGAAATTGACGATGTCCAGTTCAAGACGATCTTTGGGCAAGACGCCGAGCGCGTGACCATCCTCTAACTTTCGCTTGCCGATTTGCGATTTTCGATTGCGCGGTACTGCGCGATTCGATCGAAAATCGAAAATCTAAAATCAGAAATTGGACCTCCTATGAATCCGTCATCTTCTGATTCCAAAAATGCTTTGCTCGCGGTGCTAGTCTCACTGCTCATCCCCGGCGCGGGGCAATTCTATCTGGGCAAACGTGAGCGCGGTGGCGTGATTTTTGGTACGCTGGTGGTGCTGGCGTTCTTGATCCAGTGGGCATTAGCCACGTACAAGATCGGGTTGACGACCTTTGAACAGTTAAGCACCAGTTGGTTGTGGGGAGTGTGGATGCTGTTCTGGGGATGGAATGTCCTCGATGCGTATCGTCTGTCGCGGCAGCAATTTCCGCTCACCTGGCTTGGTGTGTTGTTGTCCGCCGTGATCATCTATTTTATCGGCTGGCAGGTGACCGACATCAACCTCAGCCGTCTAGTCACACGCTTTAACGACGCGCAGACTGTTTTTCGCGCCCTCCTCCAGCCCGATTTGTTCGAGCAAGATGCGCTCACAGGAGAATGGCGTCCGAGCGAAAACTTTGGCACGATTATCGGCAAGATTGCGGACCAACCTGCGCCGAGTTGGATGGTGAATCTGGGACTCGTGACAAAGGATACACGGATTCCGACTCCTATCCTGGGAAAGTTAGCCGAAACGATCGCCATCGGCTTGATGGCAACCCTCTTTTCGACGTTGTTTGCGGTCCCCCTCAGTTTTCTGGCAGCGCGTAACATTATGGCGCGCTTGCCCGGCGGTGTCATCATTTACTATGTGATGCGAACCATCCTCAATGTGGTGCGTTCGATTGACACGATCATCTGGGGTGTGATTGTCGTCGTGTGGGTGGGCTTGGGCTCGTTTGCCGGCGTGTTGGCGTTGACGATTCACTCGGTTGCCGCGCTGGGCAAACTGTACTCGGAAGAGATCGAGCATATTGATCCCGGTCCCATCGAAGCGATTACAGCCACCGGTGCGAATTTACTCCAAGTGATTCGCTATGCGGTGATTCCACAAATCGTGCCGCCCTTTTTGGCGTACACGCTCTTACGCTGGGATATCAATATGCGTATGGCGACCGTGGTCGGTTTCGTCGCGGGCGGCGGCATTGGCTTTTTCGTGCTCGAGACTATTCGCAAAGGAGGCTATGAACAGTACGCGGCGGCGTTGTGGGCGGTGGCAGTCGTGATTATCGTCGTAGATTATTTGAGCGCGCGATGGCGTGAGCGTATTCTGGTCGGCGAGACCAAAGTGACGACGGGACCACCGCAACCTTTCTATCGCTCACCGCGCTCGCTGGTGTATGCTTTACTGGTGGTCGCGCTCTTTGTGTCGAGTTGGCACCTGGCGCAAATTGACTTTGGCAAGATGTTGGAGCCCGCGCCAACCTTCTGGCGTCTGGTCGGCGATTTTATCACGATTGATTTGAATCCGGATGTGCTGGAAGTGGTCTTTCGTCAAATGATCACGACGGTCTTTCAGGCACTGCTGGCTACCACGCTGGGCGGTCTTGTTGCGGTGCCGTTCAGTTTTCTTGCCGCGCGTAATTTGATGGGAGGCAATCCCTTATCGTTAGCGATTTACTATGTGATGCGCGGGATGCTGAACGTATTGCGTTCGATCGAAGCCCTGTTATACGTGGCGATTTTTGTGTTCTGGGTGGGCATTGGACCTTTTGCGGGAATGCTGGCGCTCGCCATCACAACGTTCGCACTCATCGGTAAACTCTTTTCGGAAGCCATCGAGAACATTGACCCCGGTCCAGTCGAAGCGATTGCGGCGACCGGTGCTAATCGTTTGCAGCAAATCGTATATGCGATCTTGCCACAAATCATCCCGCCCTTCATTTCCTATCTCATCTATCAATGGGACATCAATGTGCGCATCTCGACGATTGTCGGTTTTGCGGGCGGCGGTGGCATTGGCTTGTTGCTCAACACGTACTTTGGCAAGTTGCAGTATCACAAAGCCGGCACGGTTGTTGCGGTCATTGTCCTTGTGGTGACCTTGATGGATTTTGCCAGCGCAAAGATTCGTGAGCGGTTGGTCTAGCCACCTTTGCAATTTTGTGAGTGACGTGTTATACTAATCGTGTGAGGTGCAGAACGGCTGTGGTAAGAATTCACTAACGCTTTGAGGGGTATGATGATTGGCGCGGGCTCGTGGCTAAAATCGAGTTCGGGCAGGCGGGTGTGAAAGAGGACAAACACCTGTTGTCTGGCGCGTCTGTAGAGCGAAGGCACGCCAGCGGCAGGTGTTTGTTTTATCGGGTGAACCGCTATGTCGTCACGCGAAAGAAGGCTGTTCTATATCGCTCATCTGGTCGCCACGCTGGCGCTGGGGTTGTGGTTATGGGTTCTCATTTTGATTACGGCGTGGTACGTCAGAAATATTCCCGATGTGACCAAGAACTTGCCGTTTGCGTCGTGGCTGCGCACCCAGCAGCGTAGATTTTACGATTGGCTGAGCGACTTTTTTCTGACCTGGCTAAGGCAATCTATCTTTCTAACGCTAATCGTCTGGGCAATGGTGCTCTTCATCGGTTGGGGGTTGTTATCCACAGGGGTATCCTCTTTGCAGAACGTGGCGTTGATTGTGGCGATCCTGGCGTATGGAGCAGTGGTCTTTTGTAGTTTTGTTGGATTTTATCAGGCTAAATCAATCCATTGGGATATACTCAAGTGGCGCGCCGAGCCAGCCGCGCGTGTCTTGCTCGGCGAGTATAACAATCCCGACCAACCGCCTGACCCGGACCTGGTGCGTCATGTGATTGATGCGGAAATCGGCATTAACAAAGCCACGTGGGTGGTCAGTCAGGGCAAAGTCAAAATGCATCACCCGGCGGCCGATAAACTTGCCAAGTTTGGTGGACCGGGCATTTTGATTGTAGAAGAAGGACACGCCGTTGTCTTGATGAAGAGTGGCAAAATCTCACGCGTGGTTGGGCGCGGTTTGAACTTGCTCCTGCCGTTTGAACGCCCGCACATGATTGTCCCGCTGTCAGCGCAAGCCGTTCGACTAGAAGTGCCCTACGTGATTACACTGGATGGTGGTTTGTTGAGTCTGATTCAGGGATTGGTTTTCTGCAAGTTGGACCCAGGGTGGCGCAACAGGGATAGTGATGGACGTTATCCTTTTGACGAGGAAGTCATTCTCGAAAAGGTGTGGAGTCCCAGAGGTGGAGAAGACGCAAAAGAAGCGGTGAGCGCGGTCAAACCGATCTCTGAAGCAGCGTTGCGCCAGGTGGTGGCGCGTCACACGTTGCACGAGTTCTTTGATAACTTTGAGCAGACACGCCGGCAATTGTGCGATGAATTGATCGAAGAAACCAATCGCATCACCGAACCGTTGTTGGGATTCAGAATCCTCGCCGCAGCGATTGACAAAATCGAAATGCCTGCCGAGACGGAGCAAAAACTGTGGCAACGCGGGGCAGTCGTCAAAGATGAAGGTATCAAGGGCAGGGAAGCGGAGATCGAACGCGAGCGCTTGTTGCGGGTCAGTGAGGGCCAGGCAATCCAGTTACAGCGTACGGAACTGGCGCGCGTGCAGGCAGAGTTGGAGCGCGAACGGCAACGGGTGAACATTGATGATGACAGGTTACAGCGCATCGAGTTGGAACAGATTCGACAGCAGGTGAACATCGAATTGGAGCGTTTACAAAAAGAAATTGAGGCAGAAGCCCAGCGGGTCGAAAAACTGGAAAGCGCGCAAAGCGCCGCGCGCACCGAAGCCTTTTTGCGCTTGCTGGGGACGATGCGCGTCAGTGGCTTTGATGAAACGACGATGCGGGTGCTGGCAAGTTTGTTGACGATTGGACGTTCGGAGGTGGCGCTGCGTCGCTTGCTCCGAAGGGGGACGTACCGCAGTTCAGCCGACTCGACTGAGCAAGGGCATAACAAACCCCAGTGACCGTGGAGGTGACCGATGGCAGTACCATTGCCATTGCACTCGACGCTGGCATTCGAGATGATTGACCAGTGGAAGCGTTTGATCGACGCACGGGCAGACGACCGCGACCGTATCGGGCAAGCCGTTTACAACGTGCTGGAGGAGGCGGTGGAGTGCGTGCGCCAATCGAACGATTGGCTGAGCGCCGCCAGATGTTGCGATTGGGGATTCGCGGCGTGCCAGTGTGATCCGACCGAGGCAGCCGTCGCCAGCGGGCTAACAGGGCAACTGCGCGATCTCCACTTTCCCAAAGCGACGGTCGAGTTCCATCGCGGGGTGTTTTTGGTAGGACAGTCCAATTTAGAATCGGCCATCGAGTATTTTCGAATGAGCGCGCGCGATTTTACGCACAGTCAGGTGCTTGCTCCGCACAGTAGTTCCGCAAACGGTGATATTGCTGCTGTGATGATTATCCGTCAAGGCGATGATGATCACGCCACACTCAAAAAGTATTATCGAGAAAAAGATCACTGGTTGCTGCGACCAATGAATGCCAGATACAAACCGATTGTGGTCGTCGCGCGCGATGACCGCGAACGCATCGTGCGCGAGTATGCCCGACGAAATATGGATGTGGAGATGAAAGTGGATGCGACGGTGTATGTGGTGGGGCGCGTCGTTGCCATTTGGCGCGCCATGGGATGAATGATATAATGCCTCGGCTGGCTCTCGAATCCACCGTCATCGCGCACGGGTTGCCGTATCCACACAATCTAGAGACCGCGCGCGCGCTCGAAGCGCTGGCGCGCGCTCACGGTGTCGAACCGCGCACGATTGCCGTCATCGGCGGCCACGTCAAAATCGGCTTGAGCGACGCGGAACTGCACCATCTGGCGCAAGCGCGCAATGTGCTAAAACTCGCGCGGCGCGACCTCGCACTCGCCATCGCGCAAAAACGTGATGGTGCAACCACTGTCAGCGCAACGATGTACCTCGCGCAGCGCGCCGGCATCCGCGTCTTTGCAACCGGCGGAATCGGCGGCGTGCATCGGCAGAGTTCAGGGTTCAGTAAACGGTATCCAGTGTTCAGTGTGCAGAATTCAGAAACGCTGAACACTGAACACCGCACACTGAATACTGCTCTGGATGTTTCTGCCGACTTGCCCGAACTCGCGCGCACGCCGATTGTCGTTGTCTGCGCGGGCGCCAAAGCGATTCTCGATTTGCCCGCGACGCTCGAATGGCTGGAGACGTTTGGTGTGCCGGTGCTGGGGTATCAGTCCGACGAATTCCCGGCGTTCTACTCGCGCGTATCTGGCTTGCGTGTGCAGGCGCGCGTGGATTCGCCGGAGGACGCCGCGCGCGTCATCCAGACGCATTGGGAGTTGGGATTGACGAGCGGGGTGTTGCTCTGCGTACCAATTCCGCACGCGGACGAAATTCCGCGCGCGGTCATCGAGCCGTACATCGAGCGCGCGTTGCACCAAGCCGCGACGGAGCATGTGGTGGGCCGTGCTGTCACGCCGTTCGTGCTCCAACGCCTGGCGGAATGGACGGACGGGATGACGGTGCGCGCGAATATTGCCTTGCTGAAGAACAATGTAGTCGTCGCGGCGCAGGTGGCGCGCGCGCTCGAGCGTATCGCGCAGACATAGATTTCGTCAGAACGTTTACCGTCTCCGGGGAGTTCGGTATGTGTAATGAACAATAGCCCCACCCTCTGCCCCCTCCCCATACCGCTCTGCGGCGTGGGGAGGGGCAACAAGTGAATAGGGGTGTGGGCGGGCGGCTTCGCCGCCCGCCCACACCCCTCCTTCCATCTCCCCCTATAGCGTCTCGTGAGGCGGAGTATGGATTCGAGCACGCGCTGCGCGCGTACGCGCGGATGGACGCGGCGTATTGCGGCGATGAGGTGGACACGGGCGAGCACAACTATCGCGGTGGAAAGTAGTCTTCGAAGCGATAGTGAAGACAAAGGAGCACGCGGCGCGCGCAAAGGAACGCGCGTGGTGCGATGGTCCACCGTATCATTACAGGGTGGCGTACGAACGCGCAGAGAGTTTGCTCGCGCACATAGACAGGGTGAGCAAGTGACGGAAAGAGGGAGAGACAGGGAGACGAAGGAGGAGAAACAGGGGAGAGAGGGAGAGGAGGAGACAAGGAGACAGAGAGACCAGGTGAGCCAATCACCGAATCACCAAATCACCGAATCACCCAATCCCCTCATCACCTTTCTGCCCTACCTCGCGCTCGCGTTCGGCATTCTCGCGGTGAGTATGGCAGCGATTCTGGTGCGCTGGGCAAACGCGCCGGCGACCGTGATGGGCTTTTGGCGAATGTGCATTGCAGCGTTCGTGATGGCTTTGCCCGTTGCAGTTTCGGGTTTCAGGTTTCAAGTTTCAGGTTCAAGGTTCGAGGTTCACGTTTCACGCTTTACGCATCACGACTCACACATCACGTCTCATGCCTTGCGTATCACGCCCTTTGCACTCGCGGCGCTCGCGGGTGTTTTCTTTGCGTTCAATCTGACCGCGTGGAATCTGGGCGCGCTCACGACAACTGCCGCGAATGTGACGCTACTCGGCAATCTATCGGTGGTGTGGGTGCCGCTGGCGTCATTGTGGTTGTTCAAGCAAAAACTGCGCGCCGCGTTTTGGGTCGGACTGGTTTGCGCGATGAGCGGCGTCGTCGTCATTCTGGGGCAAGACCTCGTCGCGCATCCCGAACTGGGTATGGGCGATGTGTTCGGCATCGCGGCGAGTATCGTGTACACCGGCTATTTGCTGACGATGGAACGCGCGCGCGCGAAGGTGAACGCGCTCGTCGCGTGGTGGATTTCGACGACGACGAGCGCGGTGGTGTTGCTGGTGTTGTCGCTTGCGCTCGGCGCGCCACTCACCGGCTATCCGCTATCGAGTTACACGATTTTCGCGGTGATGGCACTCGTCAATCAAGTGGGCGGATTTCTGTCGCTGAATTACGCGCTGGGTTATGTGCCTGCGCCCATCGTCTCGACATCACTGTTGGCGCAACCATTGCTCACCGCGCTCTTTGCCATTCCACTGCTCGGACAATCACTCGGACTCGTTCAGATTCTTGGCGGCGCGCTGGTGATGACAGGAATCGTCATCGCGCATCGTGCCAGAGTTTAGAGCAAAGATTTTCGATTTTCGATTTGCAATTTGCGATTCGGTCCGGCGCGCAATCGGCAGTCGAAAATCGGCAATCAAAAATTCGGTCATTCGTCGTTCGTCATTCGTCATCATACATTTGGAGGTTAACCAATGACCAACTATGTCGCAGCAGTAGATCAGGGCACCACCGGCACGCGCTTTATGATTTTCGATCACGCGGGCAAGGTGGTCGCATCGCACTATGAAGAGCATCATCAAATCTATCCGCAACCCGGCTGGGTGGAACACGATGCGCGCGAAATCTGGGATCGCACGCGCACGACGATTGGCGGCGCGATGGCGAAAGGGAACGTGCGCGCAGAGCATCTCGCGGCGATTGGCGTCACGAACCAGCGCGAGACAACCGTCGTGTGGAATCCCCACACCGGCGAGCCGTACTACAACGCAATTGTGTGGCAGGACACGCGCACGCAGGCGATTTGCGAAAAATTGATCGCCGAAGGGCGCGAGCCGATGATTCGCGCGAAAACCGGCTTGCCGGTGGCAACGTATTTTTCCGGTCCCAAGATTCAGTGGTTGCTGGAGAATGTGCCGGGCTTGCGTGCGCGCGCGGAACGCGGCGAAGCGATTTTCGGCAACATTGACACGTGGATTATCTGGAATCTCACCGGCGGCGTGAACGGCGGCGTGCACGTCACCGATTACACCAACGCCTCGCGCACGATGCTGTTGAATTTGCAAACGCTCGATTGGGACGATGAACTGCTCGCGCTCTTTGGAATTCCGCGCGCAATGTTGCCGCAACTGCGCCCCTCGTCTGATGCGCGCGTGTACGGCTATAGCGATGCGTTGGGTCCGGTAGGCGGGCGCGTGCCGGTCTGCGGCGATCTGGGTGACCAGCAAGCCGCGCTCTTTGGTCAGGTCGCGTTCGATGCCGGCGAAGCCAAAAACACCTACGGCACTGGTTGCTTTTTGCTACTCAACACCGGCAAAGACATCGTCCCGTCGAAATCCGGTTTGCTGACGACAGTTGCTGCGTCGGTGGGCGACCACATTGCAAAGGGCGAACGCACGTCAGCGGTCGTCTTCGCACTCGAAGGTTCGATTGCGATTGCCGGCGCGGCGGTGCAGTGGCTGCGCGACAATTTGAAAATGATTTCGAACGCGGCGGAGACAGAACAGATCGCGCAAGCGGTGGCGGACACGGGCGGCGTGTACTTTGTGCCGGCGTTCAACGGCTTGTTCGCGCCGCACTGGGATATGTACGCGCGCGGCACGCTCGTCGGCATCACGCGCTATACGACGCGCGAGCACATCGTCCGCGCCACGCTGGAGGCAATTTGCTACCAGACGCGCGAGGTCATCGCGGCGATGGAGCAAGATGCGGGGGTGCCGCTCAAGACCCTCAAGGTGGATGGCGGCGCGGTGAAAAACAATTTCCTGATGCAACTGCAAGCCGATATTCTGGGCGTGCAGGTGGTGCGCCCCATCGTCAGCGAAACGACCGCGCTCGGCACGGCGTACGCGGCAGGACTCGCGGTGGGCTTTTGGAAATCGCTCGACGAGTTGCGCGCGAACTGGGGCATTGATCGCGTGTTCGAACCGCAATGGGACGCGGCGCGCCGCGAGGAAGGTTACGCAGGGTGGAAGCGCGCGGTGGAACGCGCAAAAGGATGGTTAAAGCGCGAGGCAAATTAAAGTTGTTTTATCCCGTCAGGTAAAGAGCCTGACGGGATTTTTTTACCCCTGAATTGGGTTCAGCGCAGCGCGCCTTCCAGTTCGAGGAGTTGGCGTTTGAGCGGCAAGCCGCCGCCGTAACCGTGCAAGCCGCCATCGCTGCCCAGAACGCGGTGACACGGCAAGACGATAGGCAGGGGATTCGTCGCGAGCGCGCGTCCGACCGCGCGCGCGGCGCGTGGCTTGCCGATACGCTGCGCGACCCACGCGTACGAACGCGTCTCGCCGTACGGAATCGTGTTGGTCGCGCGCAACACCGCGCGCTGGAACGGTGTCATTGCCGACCAATCGAGTGGTACGGTGAAAGCGCGTCGTTTGCCCGCAGCGTACTCGCGCAGTTCGCGCGCGATGAGCGCGGGCGCGTGGTCAACCAGGGTGGCGTTCGGGAACGTGCGTTTCAATTGTGCGAGGGTTTGGGCGCGCGTCGCGCGCGGCAGTTGCACGCTCGCGAGTCCACGTTCGGAAAACGCGATGCCCAGCCAACCGAGGCGCGTTTCGATGAGGGCGAGGTTCATTGCATTACTCCGAAAATACGTTTGTCCACAAAGGTCACGAAGGAACACGAAGAAAAAATCTTCGTGAACCTTCGTGGATATTTTTCATCCGTCGTGGCGGACGCGTGCGCCTATGAACGACTCTTTGTTTTTCTTACGGACGTAGAGCAGTTTTTCGACGTGCGCAACGATTGCATCGTTCTCGTCCAGCACGTCCACCGTGAACAGCGGTTCCACTTTTTCACCGCGAGCCGCTTGCGCGCGAATTTCGGCGATGCGTTCGGGTGGGATGTGAAACGTCGCGCGCACAGTGCCACGTCCGGGGCGAATGAACTGGATGTGCGCGGCTTTGTCCCAGACGATATAGCCGTCGCCGAGCGCGTGCATCAGAATCAACATAAACCAAGGATCGCACATCGCGTACAACGTGCCGCCAAAGTGCGTGCCGACTGCGTTAAGATTGCGTCGCCCAAGTTTCGATTGGACGCGAATCGTCAGAAAATCTGGTGACGTATCCACAACGCGGATGTTCATTCCGAGAAACGGCGGATACCAGTTGATCCATTTCAGCAAGCGTATTGGGTCTCTGTGAGATGACGAAGGACGAAGGACGAAAGACGAACGCGTTCGTCCTTCGTCCTTCGTCCTTTGCCCTTCGTCGTTTGTCATTTGTCTTCTGTCCTTCGTCGTTATCATCCTTCATAGTGCGTGGCGGTCACACGCGGGACAAAGCGCGTGGGTCCGCTAAAGTAGATGACGATGCGTTGTCCGGGGGCAAGGCGGCGGACGCGCAGCGTGGCAAACGATTGCAGTTCGCCGCCGCCGCGCAAAATGTACTCTACATCGCTCAGCACTTGCAAGTGGCGAATCTTGGTCGTATCGGTGCCAGGAAATTCCAGAGCCACCTTGACATTGTGCGCGGGCGCGGTGCCGCGATTTTCGACGACGACGCCGCCGATCACAATCAGGTCGGGGATTTCGTACGGTGGAAGAATCAAGTACGTGAGTTCAGGTGCAGGATTGCGCTGTCCGAGTGGTGCCACCGCGTTGCCTCCTTGCCGCATCATTCTGCGCGCCATTTTAGCACGAACGCGGGTAGGAGACAAGTGGGTGGAGAAGTGAGAAGGCAGGTGACAGGTATCACATAGGCAGGTACCTGATACCTGTCTGCAAACATTAGCCCGAATTTTCCTGTGCGGCGATGTAGGTGAGATGGACACGTGCATCGTTAGGATGAACCTTGTGATACACACGCCGCTTTTGCTTTTGCATGGTTTCGATCATCGGTGTGGGCTCGAAATCGGTAATAAGCAAGATGAATCGCTGGGGTTGCAGTTGAGGCAAGAGATGATTGATGTGTTGCAGAGGCACCTCGCCTTGCTGGAGTAACTCGGTACCATTGACGATGAATTGTGGCTCACCACTAATCCAGTCAGGATCGCTTTCGACGCGTTGGAGAATGGAGACCGCGACAGGTGTGTCGGTTCGAATTTCGGGCAAGCCGACCTCGCGGCGGAGTGTGTTGACCAGTTCCGTGACGTCCATTTTGCCGATGCGCGCCACCTGCTCAAGCGTCGCAAGTTGTCCCACAGTGCGGCGGAGCACCGGGTTTTTCAAGTTGGCAAAGGGTGGAGCGAGCCTGATAATTTTTTCTTCCAGAGTGGGATAAGTGTTTAGCACATCAAACAATTTACTACGACTGGTGATTTCCATTTCGTCTACTCCTTCACGGCATCGTCATACATCAACAGGCGTCGTTCGCCTTCGAGTGCGCGCACTTCCGTCAGGTCCTGGGTCACTTCGAGTGTGCCCAGATACTCGCCTTGCGCGTTCCGCACAGCGTAATAGCAGATGTAGATCAGTCGGCCGCGCAAGTTGATCCAAAAGCGCGCGCGGTCTTGCTTGCCGGCTTTGAAATCGCGCACAATCTGGTTGACGACGTGCACACTCTTGGGTGGGTGACAGTATTGCACCTTGCGTCCCAGGATTGCGCGCGAGCGCTCAAAGATGCGATTCTTGCCGGGCGTAAAATAGCGCACCGTATCGTCTTTGTCCACAAAGGTCAGATCGAAAGGCAACGTGCTGAACATCGCAATCAGTTCTTCCAGCGTAAAACTGCCGGTAGGCATCTGCACGCGTCCGTCGCTGGCAACACTCTGGCGAATTTCCTTGTGAATACCCCCTTCGGGTATCCACTCAAATTGGGGAGCATAGAGACAGTAACCGTATTCATCACTTTGAATATAGATGTCGTACCAGTCCTGTTCGGTGAGCAGGTTGAGCGCGGTGGGGAAGAGAATTTTCTCCTCCTTGTACACCATATCGTCAACCGCTTCGATGGCGGGCGAGACGGCAAGCAGGTTGTACGCTTTGGCTTCGGCAGCGCTCAGTTGCTCCACCTGTTGCAATCCGGCAATCGTTTGCCGTAGCAGGTTGCGGATTTCATCGTCTTTGCCCCACATCACGGCGGGGGGACCTGGCAGATTGTTCTTCTCAAAGTGCGGAAAGAGCAGGTACTCTTTGCGCCGATAGTGTTTATCCACGTCCATCAAGTTGTTGAGCAAGCCCTGAATCGCACGCATCGGTTCGGTGGCGTCCTGTTCATCAGGTAGCGCATCCACTTGTTGCATCAGCAGGCGAATGCGCGCCGTCGTCTTGGTCAGTTCACGATTCTCCTGAATGAACGTATGGACGGGATGACCGGGGACTGTTTCCGGTGTTTCTTGCAAGTCGAGATGCTTTTTCAGGACGCGCGTGTGCGTATCGCACAATTGCTGGATGCTTTCGGCAGGAATGCCTTCTTGCATCAGTTGGACTTCCATCAGGAACACGTCGCTGTAATCCGCTTCGTCGAGCAGCGTTTCCAGTGGTGCTTTGACGCGTTCCTCAGCCACGCCAGCGTGTAACTGGCGGATGAGGTTTTTCATAAGGTCAATCCGTTGTTGACGATTGTTGATGAGTTCGCTCATATATGACTCCGTGAGATACGACGCACGACAAACGCCACCAATTTTCATTCTTCATCACAATACCACCAATTCGTGCGCAAGGAGATGACAAAAGTCAAGTGGAACGCAATCTCTAACACAAGTTTAACGTTCCATCATACCACTGCAATCAGCACCGTCAGGGTGAACATACTCACCAGCGTCGAAATGAAAATGACTGTCGTGATGAGGTCGGGCGCGGTGTCAAATTCTTGCGCGAGCGCGACGCCAAAGATCGCCGTCGGCATACTGTTCTCCAGAATCAGCGCGCGGCGCGTGACACCTTGCAAGCCGAGCCACTCGGCAACGCCAATCGAGATGATTGCCGCGACGACCAGACGAATGGACGTTGCGACCGAAGCGACGAACCATTGCCCGCGCAAATTCACCTCGGCGAGTTGCATCCCCAGCACGACCAGCAGAAACGGCAGAATCGAATCGCCAACGAGTTTCAGCGGATCGAAAATCGTCGCAGGGATTGGAATCGCAAAGGCGTTGACCGCGACGCCCAGCACCATCGCGTACATTCCCGGCATCTGCGCGACGCGCCGCGCGGCGTTGTGCCAATCGGCTTTGCCGCGCGCGGCCAGATACACGCCGAACGTTTGCAACACGATTTGCATCAGAATCATATAAATCAAGCCGCGCTCGACGGCTGCCGCGCCATAGGCAAGGAGCAGAATCGGAAAACCGACGTTGACACAATTCGTAAAGAGAATCGAAATGTGAAACGAACTCGCCGCCGCGCG
This sequence comes from Anaerolineae bacterium, assembly GCA_034435315.1. Classification (GTDB taxonomy): domain Bacteria; phylum Chloroflexota; class Anaerolineae; order UBA4142; family UBA4142; genus VGOB01. The sequence continues at coordinate 15,322 of DAOTYB010000192.1, forward strand.
GTCGAGTCGTAATGCGCGCGCGGCAAGTTCCGAAATGCCGTACAGCAGTGCCATCGTAATCGCATAAAAGACGACGATCTGCCCAAATTCGTACGGCGAAATCGTCGTGCGCGCCATCGCGGTAAACACCATACACGGCACCAGCACGTACAGCGCGAAACGCGATAGCGTCTTGAGATCGAGCGACAAAAAGCGTTGCGCGACATAGCCGACCGTGACCATTACAAAGACCGGCAGAATGACGCGCGTGAAAATCGCGAGCAGTGTGTCCACGGTGTATCCCCGAAGATTTTTTGCGATTGTATGCGCGCCAAGTCGGATAGTCAAATCGTTGCATCGTTGAATTGTTGGATTGTTGGGTCGTTGCATCGTTAAATGGTTGGATGGTTGTTTGTCACGCGTGGGCGCGATTGGTGTTATAATCAATATCAAAGTTGAATCGTCAATCTGAAATCGGCAATCTAAAATCGGAAATGAGGTCGAGATGCCACGTTACGCGCACATTATCGGCTGGGGTATGTACGCGCCGCCACACATCGTGACGAACGATGATCTGGCGAAAAAGATGGACACGTCGGACGCGTGGATTCGCGAGCGCACCGGCATTGTACAACGGCGCATCGCCTCCGAAAAAGAATCCACCGCCGCGATGGCGATTCACGCCGCGCGTGCCGCCATCGAACGCGCGAACATCAAACCGATGGAGATTGATCTGGTCATCGTGGCGACGGCGACGCCCGAGTATCTCTTTCCCGCAACGGCGTGTCTCGTACAATCGGCGATTGGTGCCGAGCGCGCCGGCGCGTTCGATTTGGAAGCGGGTTGTTCGGGCTTTGTCTATGGGCTAGTGACAGCGGCAGGAATGATTCGGGGTGGAATGCACAACACGATTCTCGTTGTCGGTGCTGAGACCCTGTCGCGCATCGTGGACTGGAACGATCGCGCGACGGCGGTGCTTTTCGGCGATGGTGCCGGCGCGACGATTCTACGCGCGAGCGAACAACCGGGGGGAGTGATAGCCTCGGTTCTGGGCGCGGACGGTTCGGGCGGCGAGTTGCTGATTTTACCGGCGGGTGGCGCGCGGCATCCCGCGGGACCGGAAACCGTGTTATCGAAAATGCACTATGTGCGGATGAACGGGCGCGAGGTGTATCGTTTTGCGACGCGCGTGATGGCACAAGCCGCGCAGAGCGTTGTCAAGCGCGCGGGATGGTCGCTTGAGCAGATTGATTTGTTCATTCCGCATCAAGCGAATGCGCGCATCATCGAGAGCGCGGCAAAGGCGTTGAAACTCGCGCCCGACAAGGTGTTTGTGAATTTGCACAACTATGGCAACACCTCTGCCGCGTCCATTCCCATCGCGTTGTGCGAGGCGGTGGATGCGGGCAAGGTCAAGCCGGGCGATCGTTTGGTGTTGGTGGGCTTTGGCGCGGGGCTCACGTGGGCGGCGTGCGCGATTCAGTGGACGGCGGCAAAGCCGGGCGCGATTCCGCTGCCGCGCGCGGCAACAAGCCGTCTCCGCTACCTGTGGGCAGGACTCAAGGCGTTGGGTTGGCGTCTGCAACGTCGCGCGGACGCGACGGTGAGTCAGGTGACGGAGGTGGTAGAGCGTGAAGAGGTAGAAACCAAAACCCGCAAGGTGGAATGACCTTGCGGGTTTTTTCTGGTTGCACTCATTGTCCAGGAGTTAAAACGATGCGTCGTGTGGTGGTGCCACCGCTCGTTTGTTCGACCGCGGTGATGCGCCAGCCGGGTTTGATGTCGGCGAGTGTACCGCTGGTCATCTTTTCGATGATCGTTTTGTCATCAACGGTCAGCGTGGCAGTCGAGCCATCACGTTGCTGTGTCACGGTGATGGTATTGCCCTCTACACTCTTGACCACGCCGTTGACGAGTTGTCGTCCTGCCAGAAAAGCGCCACGTGCACCCTGCGCGCCCTCACCTGCGCCGGGTGCTATGGCGGCAGGGTCGCTACTTATCCCTGTCCTGCCGCTACCCATCGTTGCGGCGCGTTGTTGAAAGAATTCGGTGCGGATATTGACTTGTTCCTTCAATCCTGTATCACGTCCCCACACGAATCCTCCAACACCTCCAACTAGCAGTGCTACCAACATACCCAGCACGAAGATGATATGACTGGTCTTGAACATTGTCCTCCTTATGAAAATACATTTGTCCACGAAGGTCACGAAGGGGTGCTCATCCGCTAATACTTTGATTATGGATCGGCTCAAATTTGACCGTGAGTAAATGACGAAAAGACCAGACATGGTCGGTCAAACCTGCTGCCATGCCTGGCGTGCGCGGC
>DAOTYB010000193.1:0-3192 GCA_034435315.1 Anaerolineae bacterium
ACCAAAGACGAATTTGCCGATCTGGCAATGGAAATTGCATGTGGGTTGCACAATTTCAGAACGGAACGCCGCTCGCACCAGAGAAAGGCAATTCCTTATTTCCGATAATGTCTAAAGATTTAGAAACCGCGTCAACGAATGGGAAACGAATAAACGAATCGAGCGCGCCCATTCGCTTATTCGTTAGACATTCGTTGACACCAAATTTCCAAAAACAAATCTTAACCTCTAGAGCAGGCAGAATGAGGACGGATAAACATTGGGGGCAGTGACTACACTGGAGAACGACTTTGCCCGTGTTGAGTCGTTGCAGTGATGTGCGGTCACCGACTTGATTTCACCCCGGAAGATTCGTATGGACGCTCTTGCTTTTATTCCCGACCATATCAAGCGGCAGATGCTGGACAGTCTGGTGGATTTTTTGGCGAGCCAGGCGCAGCGTTTACTGGGAGAAACAGTCTCGCTACAAATCCGCCGACTCTCCTCCGAGGCAGCCTTTCTGGACGCCTTTGATGACGCTCTGGAACGGGGCCTTGTCCGTTTTCGAGACCAGTATGTTCAGCAGGACGAGGATATGGTTGCCCTCCTGACCGCCGACACCAGTCTATGGCTGTCCTCCAGTGTGCGCGATGCCATGCGCGATCTGGTCAGCCGTCCTGGGGCTTTTCTCCCCGAAGAGCGCCAGCGCATCCTCGCCTGTTTTGACGATGTTCTCCCTCAGCGAGTCAATCGGGAACGGGTGGATCGCGCGGTCTCGTACCTCCTGCGTTGCATCGCCGAGGAACTATGGAGCCTTCCGGCAGCAAAACAAGTGCGCGAGGTGTATGCTCTCCAATTCCAGCGCATCACTGCTGAGGAGACGCGCCGCCAGACCGCGCTCATCGAGGCACAACTTCAGGCGCTCACGAACCTGCGGGAAGAGGTGCGTGTCGCTCTAACCCAATTGACAGAAGGGCTAGCGCGCCAGGCTCTGGCGGCTGCCACCATTCCAGCCCTGCCAATGCGTACGCGTCCCTACCACAACCTCCCCCAGCCCGACTACGTTCGCTTCGTCGGCCGGGAGAAAGAGCGGGAGTGGCTGCGTCGGTGTCTCTCCCCCCAGGACCCGGTCTGGGTGGTCGTTCTCAGCGGCATCGGCGGGGTGGGCAAGACCGCGCTCGCTCTCGCCACGGCTCACGAGTACATCCAACGCTACAGCGAACTTTCGCCAGAGGAGCGGTTCGACGCGATCGTCTGGGCTTCAGCGAAACAAGAGGTGCTGACAGCGACCGGGCTGGAGCGGGCGGCGCCTGCAGGCTTGGTGACGCGCACCCTGACCGACATTTACGCTGCCATTGCCCGGGTACTGGATCGAGAGGCGATTACCCGCGCAGCGAGTATCGAGGAGCAAGACCGCCTGGTGCAAAAGGCACTTGCAGAACAGCGCACCCTGCTGGTGCTGGATAATCTGGACACGCTGGAGGGACCGGGATCGGAAGAAATACGCGCCTTTTTGCGCAATCTCCCCCGCCCGACAAAAGCCATCGTCACCTCACGCGAACGGCTGGATGTGGCGGATGTGTTGATCCTGCGAGGTATGGAAGAGGACGAGGCGCGGAGACTGATGGAGGCGGAGGGACAAGTGCGCAACGTTCGTCTGGATGCAACACAACAAGCGGATCTTTACAAGCGCACTGCCGGCTTGCCGCTGCCCATCAAGTTGAGCGTGGGACGTCTGGCAATGGGAGAGACCTGGGACGGCGTGCGCCGCTGGCTGGGAAACGTTCAAGGTGATCTGGTTCGCTACTGCGTGGGTGGGCAGGTGGACCTGGCGCGACGAAGCCCAGAGGCATACCGTTTGCTCCTTGCCTGCTCCCTTTTTGACCGCGATGCCGGAGCAGCACGGGAGGTACTGGGAACAATCACCGACCTGCCGGCACAGGATCGAGATGAAGGCTTAAAGTTGCTGCTGGGACTTTCGTTGATAAACTGGGATTCCCATAGCGATCGCTTTTGGCTGTTGCCACTGATGCAAGAGTACGCGCAGGCAGAACTGGAAAAAGCAGACTTTAAGGACGAACTGACCAGACGCTGGCTCGCCTGGGCGCGGGATTTTATACACAACTACGTATCTGATACTATTGGGATCGACCCTAAGAACATACCACTCTTTACTCTCGAGTATCCTAACCTGCGCCTTGCCTTTCGCTGGTGTGCTGAACATCAGCAGTGGGGTGACCTAATCGCACTAGCCGATGGTCTCTGGTTCTATGCCTATTTGGTGGGTCTGCTAGGAGAAGTTACAGAGTTTCTGGAAACAGCCGTCAATGTTTCCCAGTCTTTAGGGAACGAGAGAGTGGTAGGGCGGTTATGTCAGAGGTGGGGAGTGATCCTGTGGGATCAGGGCAAGTGGGACGAATGTCTGCAACGACTTGAGAAGGCTGAAGCAATTGCCAGACGCTATGGAGATAAAGTGGAATTAGGGTTAGCCTTAGAACGTGTTGCGGATTACTGGATTGAACGTGGCAACCCCCAGCCTGGGAAACAATTAGCATATGAGGCATTGAAAGCAGGAGAAGAAAGCGGTGATTTGCGTCTAAAAGCGTTGGCTGCCTACCGACTCAGTATGGCAGAAAGCGCTGAAGGGAATCTCGAAACTTCACTCAAGTGGCTGGACAAAGGAGAGGTGTGGGTACGGGAAATAGGATGGTCCCGTGCTCTGGTTTGGTATCTTCGGCGACGTGGAGCAAATTTGGTGGAGGCGGGACGATATACCGAGGCTGAGCCGTATCTACTGCAGGCACTCGAAACTATCACCTGGGATGAGCCGCGGTTCCTCGCTTATGCAAAAGTTGATTTGACCCGGGTTTACTTGAAAACAGGCCGCCTGGAACTGGCGCGCCGTATGGTGGAGGAGGCGCGAGATTTGGTTGACCGCATTGGTCTGGGCGCGCTACGGGAGGATGTAGAAGCGCTACAACGGGAACTGGGAATGTAGGAATGTGTATGTCAGTGGCAGGTTTGGGATAGTGGTAGGCGCAGTTTGAAACGCCATATCAATATCACCTCTCTCGGAGTATCCAATGAATCTTACCACCCTCGACAAAACCCTCATCGCCGAAACGTGGACTTCGCGCGAGTTGTACGCCAACCTGGAGACGCTGTGCGAGTTTGGCAGTCGCTTTGCCGGCACCCCCAGCGAGATTCAAGCGC
>DAOTYB010000194.1:0-42038 GCA_034435315.1 Anaerolineae bacterium
AAGTTGCGCCGACGACACTCGAAGCGCGCGAAGTTGCGCCGACGACACTCGAAGCGCGCGAAGTTGCGCCGACGACACTCGAAGCGCGCGAAGTTGCGCCGACGACACTCGAAGCGCGCGAAGTTGCACCGACGCCACTCGAAGCGCGCGAAGTTGCACCGACGACACTCGAAGCGCGCGAAGTTGCGCCGACGACATTCGAAGCGCGCGAAGTTGCACCGACGACACTCGAAGCGCGCGAAGTTGCGCCGACGCCACTCGAAACGCGCGAAGTTGCACCGACGACACTCGAAGCGCGCGAAGTTGCGCCGACGCCACTCGAAACGCGCGAAGTTGCGCCGACGCCACTCGAAACGCGCGAAGTTGCGCCGACAATTGAACCAATGTCGGAATCTCGCGTTGAATCGCCGATACCTGTTGCGCCTTCTCCCGCACCTGCTCTGCACCCACCATCGCTCGAAGCGCCAAGTGCAGATGAACACGCCTTACCCATCAGCGGTCCTGTTCTGATTGCTGGCGCGGCATTTCTTGCGTTATTGGCTGTTATCACGATGTGGATTGTGCTCGACAATGTGGTGCCGAACCGACCGATTAGCCAGTTCTTTGCAGGATTGATGGGCGCTCCCACGCCAACGCGCGTGACGACTGCACCTGCGGGACCCAACATTGCACCGTTGCTCGCGCAGGGCGATCAACTCTTGCTGCGCAGTCAGATTGATGTGGCGATTGTACAGTATCAAAACGCGGCGCAACTCGCGCCTGCCAGTGCCGAGCCGCTGGTACGCTGGTCGCGCGCACTGGCGTTCAAAGGGTTTATCCCCGATGCGCTAGCCAAAGCGCAACAAGCCGCTCAGCGCGCGCCCAACGATGTAGAAGTGCAAGCGCAACTCTGTCGCGCGCTCGCGTGGAGTGGTCGCATTGACGAGGCGGTGAGAGCCGGCGAACGCGCCGTGCAACTGGATATGCGCAACGTGAACGCGCGCGCGAATCTCGCCGAGGCGTATTTGCTTGCGCAACGCACCGTCGAAGCGCAAGCCGCTGCGAATGCCGCGCTGCAAATCGCGCCCTCCAGTGCCGAAGCCCAGCGCGCGCAGGCATGGGTGTACACAATTCTCAACCAGCGCGAGAATGCACTGAACGCATGGAAACAAACGGTAACTCTCGAACCCAATTTCTACTTTCGCCATTTCGAGTATGGCGAAGTGTTGCGCTTGTACTTTGACGCGCCAGAAGAAGCCGTTGCGGAACATCAAAAAGCCGTGAATCTGTACGGCGCGTACGTGCCCGCCATCCGCCGATTGGGGTTGGCGTTTCTGGCGACGAACAAACCGCAGGAGGCAATTCCCACGTTGCGTCGCGCGCTCGCCCTCGATCCCGTGAGCGAAGCGTACGCGAGTCTGGGGTTGGCATTTGGTATGGCCAACCAATGCTCACAAGCAATTCCGTACTTTGAAGAAGCCCTGCGGATGGATCCGAACAATATCCTTGCCCAACGTAGTCTGGCAGATTGTCGCGCGGGCAAAACGCCCACACTGCCACCACTCCAGCCCTTGCAAGTGCCGCTGACTCCTCCAACCGTCACAGCAAAATAAGCGCATACTTTTGCGGCAGAGAGAGAAAATCAAAAGAATCCGCAATTCGACGGTCATCCGGGGTATTGCGCCTTGCAACCCACTTGATATTATGATGATTCCATTTTTCGATCTCACCCAACAGTACGAAAACATCAAAACCGAAATTGACGACGCGACCGCGCGCGTGTTGAAAAGTGGCTGGTTCATCCTGGGACCTGAGGTGCGCGCGTTCGAGCAAGAATTTGCCGAGTACATCGGCGCGCGGTTTGCGCTTGGCGTCGGCTCGGGCACCGAAGCGCTGCATCTCGCGCTGCTCGCGCTTGGCGTCGGCGCAGGCGACGAAGTGATTACAGTGCCGAACACCGCGGTTGCTACGGTCGCCGCCATCGAACTCACGGGCGCGCGCGCGGTATTGTGCGACGTGCACGCGGATTCGATGCTGATGGATGTCGCGTCGCTCGAACGCGCCATCACGCCGCGCACGCGCGCGATCATTCCCGTCCATCTCTTTGGACAAAGTTGCGATCTCGATCCGATTCTGGAGATGGCGCGCGCGCGCAAGATTTTCGTGCTGGAGGATTGCGCGCAAGCGCACGGCGCGACGTATCGCGGCAAGCGCGTCGGCAGTTTCGGTGACATTGCCGCGTTCAGTTTCTATCCGACGAAGAATCTGGGCGCGTACGGCGATGGCGGCGCGATCGTGACGAACGACGCGCAACTCGCCGAGCGCGTGAATCTGTTGCGACAGTACGGCTGGCGCGAGCGTTACGTGAGCGAAATCAAAGGCACCAACTCGCGCCTCGACGAACTTCAGGCGGCGATTCTGCGCGTCAAGTTGCGGCATCTCGACGCGTGGAACGCCGCGCGCCGCGAACGCGCCGCGCTCTACACCGAACTGCTCCGCACCGTCATGCCACCGCGCGAGATGGCGTACGGTCAGCATGTCTATCATCTCTACGTCGTCCAATCATCCAATCGTCAATCTCTAATTTCCCATCTCCAATCGCACGGCATCGGCACCGCCATTCACTATCCGCTGGCGATTCATCAGCAAGCCGCGTACGCGAATCTGGGCTATCGCGATGAGGATTTACCGGTCGCGTCGCGCCTCGCGCGGGAGATCGTCTCGTTGCCGTTGTATCCCGAACTCGCGCTGGACGATGTGCGCGTGGTGGCGAACGCGGTGAATGAGGTGACGAAGGACGGATGACGAAGGACGAAAGACAGAGGACGAAGGATGGAGTACGGAGGTTACTTTGTCACGTGAAACAATGATGGCGCTGGCTTGGCTCATTCCAGCCATGTTGCTCACCACCACAGGCGAATTGTTCTTGAAACGCGGAATGAATCAAGTTGGCGTTTTGGATTTTACCGCCACAGATACGCTCATACCAACGTTTATCAAAATATTCACGAATCCAAACATCTGGATCGGATTTATCGGATTTGGGCTGGGGTCGCTCTTTTGGCTCTCGGTGATTTCGCGCGTGCCACTTTCTCTTGCTTATCCGATGCTCGGCTTGATGTATGTGATTATCGTCGTCGAGTCGTGGATTTTTCTTGGTGAGGGATTGCACCCGCTCCGGGTGATCGGTTCGATCATCGTGGGCATCGGAGTTGCGTTGGTGGGGTTGAGTAGTGTGGAACACTGACGAACGACGAACGACGAACGCCTTCGTCATTCGTCATTGGTCATTCGTCTTTTGTCCTTCGTCATTGGTCTATGGCATTCTCCTGCTCGCGTTCCTCGCGCGCGCGTATCGCCTTGCCGATCAAAATGTGTGGTGGGACGAGGGCTGGAGTGTGTGGCTCTCGCAAAAAGATGTGGCGTGGATCGCGCTGCGCACCGCGATGGACGAACATCCACCGTTGCATTACTGGATGCTCCACTTTTGGAATTTCGTCGCGGGTACCAGCGCGTTCAGCGGGCGATTCGTTTCGCTTGCGTTCGGCGTGCTGACAGTCGCGCTGATCTATCGCATCGGCAAGCGCATCGGCGGTACGTGGGTTGGCGTACTTGCCGCGCTCTTCCTCGCGACGGCACGCTTTCACATCTGGTGGTCGCAAGACATCAAGAATTACACCCCCTCGATTTTCTTCGCGTTCGCGGCGGTATGGTTCGCGCTCCAGATTTTCGATTTTCGATCGCCAATCGCCGATGAGGCGCGCAATCTAAAATCGCCAATCGCAAATCGCAAATCTTTCGTCCTTCGTCCTTCGTCCATTGCCTACGCGCTCTGCGCCGCGCTCGCGCTGTGGACGCACTATCTCGCCGCGCTTGTTCTGCTCGCGCTCAATGTGTATGCTGTGATTGTCCTCGTGCGCGAGTTTCACGTTTCACGTTTCACGTTTCACGATTTACGATTCGTCCTTCGTCCTTCGTCCTTCGTCCAATGGTTTGTTGCCAACGCGCTCGCCGCCGCGCTCTTTGTCCCGTGGCTCTACCTCTATCTGCAAAACGCGGCAGAATGGACGGCGGCACCCGCGTTCGATTTCGCGCTCTTTCTCAAACTCGTGGCAACCGTTTTGCCGCTGGGCGTCACGACGAACATTGACGATTACGCCGCGCTGACGATTGCGTTCACCATTTTGATCACGCTGGGATGTATTCCGCAAACACTTGCCTCTCGCCATCTGCCTCTCGCCTCCCGCCTCCTGCCTCCTGCCTCCTGCCTCCTGCCGGCTCTGATCGTCGCGCTGCCTCCGATCCTCATCTATCTCCTCTCGCTCACGCCTGCCGCGTTCTTTGCGCCCAAAATCCAGGCGCGCTATTTGCTGGTGCTGTTGCCTGCCTATGTGATTCTGCTCGCGCTCGGCATTCGATTCCTTTCGCGGCTTTCGCGCCCTGTCGCGATTGTCGCGCTCTTGTTTGTGCTTGGCGCTAACGCGTTTGTGCTGAACGATTACTATGCCGCGCGGCGCTTGCGCGACGAGTACACGACGCTCGCCAACACGATCAACGCGTTTGCGCGCGCCGGCGATGTGGTGTTGCTCGATACCGATCAAGAGTGGCCCACGTTCCTGTACTATCTGCGCGCGCCGCTCGATTGGCTGGGCGTGCCGAATGGCAAAACGATGACCGAAGCCGATGCGGACGCGCTCGCGCGGCGCGCGCTGATGCGTCACGATGCCGTGTGGCTGGTGGTGATTCCCGACGCGCTGGCGACCGACCCGCAAAAACTTTTGGAGACGCGGCTCGCGCGCGAGTTGCCCAGACGACTGGAGCAGACGTTCGATGACAAACGGTTGGTGCTGTACGCGCGTGACGCGCGCGACTTGGTTCACGTGGCGCGCGAGAATTTCGCGCCGCAGTTCGTACGGCAACAACGCCTCAACGATGATGTGACCCTGTTGGGTTATGATTTACCGGTGCGCGAGGCGCGCGGCGGTGATACGGTGCGCGTGGTAACGTACTGGGACGCGCGTGCGGCACAACCCAACTTGCCTGTTCCCATTCCAGCCGGCGAGCGCGTCCGTGTGCAAACCGACCTGTTCGTTCCGCCCGACGCGCGCGCGTTCAGCGTGAACATCAACGGCATCGAACTCGCGCGCCTCGCGGTTGCGCCGCGCGTCGCGCGTGCGCGCGCGGGCGAAATCGCCAATCGTGTGGACTATCGGCTGGGTGACGCGATCCACCTCGTCGGTTACGATCTTTCGACCGCGAACCTGAAACCAAACGAAACCTTGAACGTGAAACTGTATTGGCGCGCCGAGCGTCCTATCGAAAAAAGTTATACCGTGTTCGCGCAAATCGTCGGCGAGTTCAATCCGCGCAAAAATAATCCGCTGTGGGGACAGGTGGATCGCGCGCCATCGCCGCCGACGAACGCGTGGCTGCCGGACGAAATCGTCGCGGAGACGTACCGCATCGTGATTGACGCGGACGCGCCGGCGGGCACATACACGCTCATCGTCGGAATGTACGACGCGGCAACCGGCGCGCGCTTGCTGGTGGAGGGTGGCGGTGATCACATCGCGCTGGCTCAGATTCAGGTGCGCTAAATTCAAGTGGGTAACACGCAACACGCGGCGAAGGGTTGCGAGATTCGTATGACGCGTGCGCCAGACATCGTTGACGCGGAAGGGGCTTGGCAGAAAGGATTTTTTGTAATAGAATTGCATCGAAGGAAGAATCAAAACAATGAGTGATTTACCCGCGCCTATTCGAATCGTCGTGATTGAACCGCACACTTTGGTACGTGAAGGGTTGATCGCGTTACTGAAGCAAGAGACAACATTTTGCATTGTGGGGGAAACGGGTAGCGTACCCGACGCACTCGCGCTGATAGCGCGCGAACAGCCAGACATTGTCCTGTTCGAGCCGACGGGTCTGGAGCAAGACAGGTATGAATTGATTGATCAGATGCGCGCCGCTGCGCCAGAGGCTCGTCTCATTATGGTGACATACTTGTCTGATACAGCGGTACACCAACAGGCTGTGCAACGCGGTGTGACAGGCATCGTGCTGAAAACGCAAACGGCAAAGACGCTGACCAAAGCGATTGCCAGAGTCTATGGCGGTGAGGCGTGGTTGGATCGTTCTATGGTGGCAATTGTGATCACGCGAATCGCACGCGATCAAGATGCCGCGCGCGATGACCCGGAGAAAATGCGCATCGCCTTGCTCAGTCCAAGAGAAATTGAGATCGTCCGGCTGATCGCCAGAGGGTTGAAGAATAAAGTCATCGCAAAACAGATGTGTATCAGTGAGCACACAGTGCGCCATCATTTGACTTCGATCTTTTCTAAATTACAGGTGAACGATCGTTTAGAGTTGATGATTTTTGCCTACCGACATGGACTGGGTGATTTGCCCAGGGCAAACTGACAGATAGACCCGCAGAGCGTTATCTCTGCGGGTCTTTTCTTTTGCAAGTCCTGTCGGCACATTAGTGCTTTTTGATTAGCACAAACCAGCCATCGAACTCTCTCTGAAAATAGGCGTCTATGCCTATCGCAAAGGCATTACGTGACGATGCATTTCTCGGAGCGGTGATGATATACTCAACGGTGTGATAACGGGACAAGTCTCCGGCACGGAGCGGCGACGCAAACCGCGAATCACGTGTGCGTATCCTGCTATCGTGCGCGATCTGGAAAACCGATTTTAAGAGCGCGCGCGACTTGGCAACCTCAGCGCTGGAGGACTTTATCTCCGTTTGAACCGTGTACTGGAACCGGGATGCCAACTCTGGGTGTTGATTCACCTGGCAGCCGAGCCAACAGAACAGACGGTGACACTTGCCGTACGCGAGATTGTTGTGCGGAGTGAAACCCAGCCCGACGGACAATGGGGCGTGGCACTCACGGTGGATCGCTATCGTTTTCTCTAAAGCAAGGTCGCGCAAAGTAGGGTGAAAGGAAAAGCAAAATGAAAAAGGCAATGAACGTTTTCAAGATGATGTTCTTGGTAGCGACGTTTACGCTACTTGCAGTGACAATGGTTTCTGCAGCGGCGCCCACCGTGGGGACTGGCACCGCCGATGTAGACGGCAATTACGCTGAGTGGAATTTGGCTGACGATTTCTTCGCGAATATGTACAAAGCCGCCAATTCTAACAAGGAGACGCTCGCCAAGTTATCCCTGCGCTATGATTGCAAAACGCAGACGCTCTACGCGCTGGTGCTGGTTGAGCCCGGGCACACGATTGCTGCCAATGTGGGACCGGGTGAACACTATCTTAAACTTGGAACAAGCATCCTCGTCAAAGAGTCAGACGGTGACGATGGCACGCCTCCCGACTTTGCGTGGATTAACAAACGGACTGGCTCGCTGGGTGTTGACATTGCCGATGGCTGGGAAGCGTCTGTATCACTCACCACCGGCAATTACAGCAACTTTAACGCCCACACCAACGTAGATTGGAACGGTACGGCATGGGACACGGCGGCAGTCGAGAATCGCTCGATTGCGATGTATATTGTCTGCACGCCCACCGCGGTCACCCTCTCCTCGTTCCACGCGCAGCCCGATGCGAGCGATACACCGTGGGCAACGTGGGTTGGCGCGGTAGGTCTGATCGTTGCCGGTTGGAGCGCGTTTCTGTTCGCGCGGCGCTAGGCGCGGCAAAGCACATTTCGTCAAGGAGAACATGATGAATAATCAAGCCCCAAAAAAGTTGCAACCCTCAGAACCGAATGTACCCAAGCAAGCGTACGAGCGCCCCGCGATCATTTATCGCGCGCCACTGGAAACAACTGCTGGCTTTTGCACAACCAAATCCGATCCCTCTTGTTTATCGCCTCAAACTAGTTGAAACGCGTCAGACGATTCACAACGGGCAACACTCTTGTTTCCTATCAACGATTGAAAAATATCGTCCCGCGAGGTTTCTCGCGGGACGATATTTTTTGTGGTGGTTACATTCGCGCGATGACCGCGTCGCCAAACTCGCTGCACTTGACCTTGTGCGCGTCGTCCATCAAGCGCGCAAAATCGTACGTGACAATCTTGTCGCCAATCGCGCCATCCATTCCTTTGATGATCAAATCCGCGGCTTCGCTCCAGCCCAGATAGCGCAACATCATTTCGCCGGAGAGAATCACCGAGCCGGGATTGACCATATCGAGATTGGCGTACTTGGGCGCGGTGCCGTGCGTCGCTTCGAAGATCGCGTGACCGGAATCGTAATTGATGTTGGCGCCGGGCGCGATGCCAATGCCGCCCACCTGCGCGGCAATCGCATCGGAAAGATAATCACCGTTGAGGTTGAGCGTGGCGATCACATCGAATTCGTCCGGGCGCGTCAGCACTTGTTGCAGCGCGATATCGGCGATGACATCTTTGATGAGCAACTTGCCTGCCGCGAGCGCGGCGCGTTGTTCCGCGTTCGCCGCGTCTTCGCCGTGCGTGGCTTTGGTCTGTTCCCAGCGCACCCACGTATAGACGCGCTCGTCAAATTCGCGTTCGGCGAGATCATAACCCCATTGCCGAAACGCGCCTTCGGTAAATTTCATAATGTTGCCTTTATGCACCAGCGTCACACTGCGCCGCCGATTCGCTAGCGCGTAGTTGATGGCGGCGCGCACGAGTCGCTCGGTGCCCTCGCGCGACACCGGCTTGATGCCAATGCCCGATGTTTCGGGAAACCGAATTTTCTCGAACTGTTGAGGGAAATGTTCGCGCAGGAGCGCAAGGAATTTTTGATTGTCCTCTGTCCCTTGCTGAAATTCGATGCCGGCGTAAATGTCTTCGGTGTTTTCGCGAAAGATGACCATATCCACCTTGTTCGGATGCTTGACCGGTGCAGGCACACCTTTGAACCAGCGCACGGGACGCAGGCAGACGTAGAGATCGAGCAATTGGCGCAGCGCGACGTTCAACGAACGAATGCCACCACCGACCGGCGTCGTGAGGGGCCCCTTGATGCCGACGAGATAATCGCGAAAAACTTGCACCGTCTCGTCCGGCAACCAGGTGCCAAAGAGGTTGAACGATTTTTCGCCGGCATACACCTCCATCCACTTGATCTGGCGTTTACCGCGATACGCTTTTTCGACGGCGGCGTTGATGACGCGCACCGACGCGCGCCAGATATCGGGACCCGTCCCATCCCCTTCGATGAAGGGAATGATCGGGTAATCGGGCACGTTCAGTTTGCCGTTATGAATTGTAATTTTGGCTCCATCGGCAGGTGGAGTTGGTTGTGGGTTGGGCATAAGTTACTCCTTTCCGAAAAATGGTGGGATTGTGTAATTATTCAGCCGTGCCGTCCATCGCGACAAGCCCCACCCCCTTGCTCCTTCCCCACGCCGCTCTGCAGCGTGGGGAGGGGGAATTAGAGGGAGTGGGGTGGTGGCGGGGAGAAGGCAACAGGGAGATGAGTGGGGTTGTCTCTTTGGGGTGAAAGATTTTTCACCCGTACAACGACGAAATTCAGGCTCAACCATCGGCTTGCGTTAGTCGTCGGTCGCTAACTGACAGCGAGCGATGCCGGGACTTGTCCCTGGTGGTATTATGCTCTAAATTGCCTGCAAACGCAAGTACCTTTGTCCTATTGCCATTGCAAGCGGGATGTGATTAAATGCGTCCAGATTGGTATTCTGGTCAGACCAGAATACCACAGGAAAGATGCGATGAGAATTGATCCTGTCGAAAAAAGTACGCTGGCACAATCTGTGGCAGAACGCCTTTTGCGTTTGATTGCTGATGGGACTTGTAAGCCCGGCGAAAAAATGCCGTCCGAACGCGAGTTGATGGAACGCCTTCAGGTAGCGCGTTCCACCGTGCGTGAAGCACTGCAAGCGCTTGCGGCGTCTCACGTCGTCGAGATTCGTCCCGGCGTCGGTACGTTTGTGCGCGAAAATGCGCGCGATCTGATTCCCGTTGCACTCGAAAGTTTGCGTAACCCGCGCGCAGTTGCAGCATCACGGAGTACATCGGGCGATGGCTCGGAACGCGTACAGGGCGCGGGGGTGAGTCCTTTGCCGCCTCCACCAGACAAACCGTTGCACATTCCGAATCTCAAAAAAGATCGGCTGGGGACGTTCGAGTTTATTTCGTGGTGGGAACGCAGCAAAGTTCAAGCCGCGCGTGTGATGGTGGTAGGCGCGGGCGCACTCGGTAACGAGGTGTTAAAAAATCTTGCTTTGATGGGCGTGGGCAACCTGTTCATCGTGGACTTTGATACCATCGAAGCCGCCAATCTGAGTCGCTCGGTATTGTTCCGCGCCGAAGACAATGGCAAGAAAAAAGCCGAGGTTGCCGCGCGCCGCGTCAAAGAACTGAATCCCGATGTGCATGTTCAATATTTTCATGGCGATGTGAATGTTGCACTGGGGCTGGGCATCTTTCGTCGAATGGATGTGATTATCGGATGTCTCGATAATCGCGAAGCGCGCCTGTCTATCAATCGCTTTGCGTATCGGTTGAACAAACCGTGGGTGGATGGTGCAATTCAAGAACTCTTTGGCTTGATGCGCGTGTTCGTCCCCGGGGAAGGAGCGTGCTACGAATGCACACTCACTGAACAAGCGCGCCGCGAAATGTCGTTGCGATACTCGTGCCCCCTGCTGGCGCGGCAAAATATCTTGCTGGGCAAAGTGCCGACCACGCCAACCATCTCGGCGATTATTGCGGGACTGCAATCGCAAGAGGCGTTGAAACTCATTCACGGTATGCCGGTGCAGGCAGGCTATGTGACGCACGTCAACGGTTTGATCAACGAGTTTCACACCACTGCCTACACGCCCGATGAAAATTGTGAGAGTCATTGGATTTACGGAGACATTACCGAGTTGCCGAACATCAAAGCCGCGACGACAACAGCAGCGGAACTCTTGCGTATCGCGCGCGAACAACTGGGTCCCGACGCGCTGATTGAACTCGATCAGGAAATCGTGACCCATCTGGAATGTCATCGTTGCGAAACGCGTACCGCGGTGTACAAACCCATCTCGCAGGTAAGTTACAACGAGGGATTGTGTCCCGGCTGTGGCGAGTTGCGCGAGGTGCAGATGGCGCACGTCATCACCGGCGATGAGCCGTTTCTGCACCGGACCCTTTTGGCGCTGGGGATTCCGCCGCTCCACATCGTGCGTGTGCGTAACGAGCACGAGTATCGCTTTTTGGAATTGACCGGCGATCTAGCCGAAACGTTGCACTGGTCGCACTTTGAGGGCGGCGCGCGTTCAGCGCATGCCGCGCGAGTGCGCTTGCATCCACGTCCGCGCATCAAACTGGGTGAGGTGGTTCAGGTGAACGCGCCGGTCGAACCCAAGCGTCCACGAATCGTCGTGCATTAAAGCGTTTGCTTTCAGCGAGCCGAAGGAATGACGAGTGAATTTTCCAACCGCTGGCAGTTCCGTATCGGTTTTCTGTTGAGCGCGTTTTCGGGATTTGCCTGGGGGCTTGTACTGGGCTGGGCGCTGGTACGCCTGAACGCCTATCTCTCGGCGTGGCTCACGCTGGGTGTCACGTTGCCGCTGTTGTTCTGGGGGAGTCTGCTCGCCGGGCTGGGGTTCAACGTGATGTTGCCGCGCTGGCACAAACTGGTGCGCTGGCTGGTCGCCATTCCCATCCTCAGCGCGGGAAGTTTGTGGGGTATCCTGTGGGCGCTGATTGCCGATGGGATGGACCCTGTCAACCTGATTCGCTCGACGGGCTGGACGCTCTGGCAGTTGGAAGGGGTAGTGATGCTCGTGGGCTTGCTGGGTGGCATCTATCCGCGCTGGACCCTTCCCTTCTTGCGCCTGCTGGGACATCTGGCGCGTGGAGCGCTGGCTGTGCCGCTGCACCTGCTCCAGCGTCTGGGCGATGGCGTGTTGTGGCTGCCCCGCCAAATGCTGCGCGCCCTCGCACACGCGCGGGATAACGTGCGAGCCTTGGTGCCGATGCTTCCTGCGCTGCCATCGTGGAGTGGTCCCGCGTCAACATCGTCTCCCGCGCGCCCACGGACGCGTCGAGTCAAGCCAGCCCAGCCCAGACCGGTGCACAATCGCAACAATGATTCGAACGGCGCGCGCATTGTCGCGCACATCGAGGATCGCTGTCCGTATTGCCTGGATGTGATCAAACCAAACGACCCGCGCGGTGTACGCGTGTGTGAGGTGTGTCACACACCGCATCACGCCGATTGCTGGGCAATCGCGGGCAAATGTCAGATGCCCCATTTGAATCTCTAGTTCACGGAGGATGTATGGCGGACTTGAGTGTAACGCTAGTGTTGCCAACCGGTGGCGCGCGCACGGCGGAGGTGCCGGACGACGTGCCGGTGCGCGAATTGTTACCCGAACTCGTTTCCGTACTCGAATTGCCGACCACGGGACCCGACGGCCGCCCAATGGGCTATCGGCTGGATAGCAAAGCCCTGGGGCGAGAACTGCGTGAGAATGAAACGCTGGCAGCCGCCGGTGTGCCGGCGAACGATCGGCTGATGATTACAGCGGACGTTACGGCGGGCGCGCCGACCGCGCTGGTGAATGCCAGTCCGCGCTTTCGCCGCCTCAAAGCCGATTACGAAAAAATGCTGGAACTCAAAGCGCATAGCGACATTATTGACTTTGAGGTGGTGGATGTCAAACCCGGTTTTCCACCCGAAAAGTACATCGTGACGTTCAAATGCAAAAGTATCATCGGCATTGATGCGGCGGGTAATCCCAAATTCGGCGACAAACATCAAGTAGCAATTTACTTGCATAACGAATACCCCCATCGCTGGCCCGGTTTGAAATGGCTCACGCCCATCTGGCATCCTAACATCAAAGGGTCGAACGGCAGTGTGTGCATTGATGCGGCGTGGTGGACGGCGGCACGCTCACTCGATCGCCTGGTGATTATGCTGGGCGAAATGGCACAGTGGAAAAATTTTCATGATGATCCGACCAAGCCGCCGTTCCCCTGGGACCTCGAAGCCGCCAAGTGGAGTATGAACTATCGCAAGAAACATCCCGACTTTTTTCCAGTGGACAAGCGTGAACTCTTGCGCCCCGAACGGGTCAAACTCAAAACCGCGCCGACCACAGCCAAATCCAAACCCAAAATCAAGTTGAAATGATTTCGACCATACGGTCGTAATCGAAAAATCCAAACGGAGGTGCCCAATGGCAGACGTGCCTGTAACGCTGGTTCTTCCGGCCGGTGGCTCGCGTACCGCCGAAGTACCCAACGATGTACCCATCAAGGACTTGTTGCCCGAACTCACTTCATCCTTGCAACTCCCCACCACGG
The DNA here is from genome assembly GCA_034435315.1 of Anaerolineae bacterium. Classification (GTDB taxonomy): domain Bacteria; phylum Chloroflexota; class Anaerolineae; order UBA4142; family UBA4142; genus VGOB01. The sequence continues at coordinate 13,243 of DAOTYB010000194.1, forward strand.
GACCCGATGGCCGTCCGATGAGTTATCGGATTGACAGCAAGGCATTGGGGCGTGAACTGCGCGAGGATGAAACGCTCGAATCCGCCGGCGTGCCCGCAAACGATCGGCTGATGCTGACAGCGGATGTGACCGCCGGCTAGCGTTCGCGCGATGGTAGCACAGGACGCTCTCCTGTGCTACAGCGTATCCCCTGGGGGTTGGGCAAATGTCATCGGCTGGGGTAGCCGCCACACCTTTTCACGCGCTGGCGATCGTCGCATCACACAACGCCGATGCCGCGCCGATGCTGTACGAACTACAGAGTGAATCCACGACCATCGGCTCGGCAGAGGATAACGCGATCGTTCTGGTGGATGCCAGCATTGCGCCGCATCACTGCACCGTGCGTCGTCAAGGCGAGTCCGTGTATCTTCTGGTGGATGTGGGCGAACGTCTGCGCGCGCGCGCGGATACGTGGGACACCGCACTTCCCGGCGACACCTATTGGTGTCCCCGTCACGGCAAGGTGGAACAACTGGATGCGCGCCGGTGGTGTGCCCAGTGCAAACGTCGGCGCGGTTCGTTGTGGTTGATGCGTCCACTCCACCCGGGCGATACGTTCGAGATTGGCGCGGCGTTTCGGGCGACCTATGTGGTGCACGAGCGCGAGGGAGAAGCGCACGATGCGTCTTCTCCGTTATCGCACCCGTTAGCCCCTGCCCCAGCGCGCTCCATCTCACTCATACCAGCCGAAACGTCTTTGCCGGTGCGTCCCCCGCCGCGCGACGACTCGAATGTATGGTGCTGGCAACCTGAAGGCGTACCCTTTCCCATCTACTTGCACCAGCGCGTCAATCTCCACGTCACGCAGCATGCGCGCCAGAATATGGATCGCGAAGTTGGGGGTGTTTTACTCGGCGAGGTGGGGCTGGATGAGCAGGGGCAAATGTACGTCTATGTGACGCACGCTATCAAAGCCGAGTTCACCACCGAAGCGCGCGGACACCTCACCTTTTCTCATCGCACCTGGTTGCAGATTCATTCGATTCACCAGACGTTGTATCCCGACAGACTGATTGTCGGATGGTATCACACGCATCCGGGGTGGACGATTTTTCTCTCGCCGTGGGATTTGTTCATCCATCGAAATTTTTTCAAACAGCCCTGGCAGATTGCGCTTGTGATTGATCCGACGCTGGATCGCGCCGGCTTTTTCGTGTGGAAGGACAATCAAATCGCCAGTCCGCATCAGCCGATTGCTCCCTTTCGTCTGGCAGAACTCGACTACTGGATGGAACTATTCAAACCGCGCGTGCGCGTCAAACTGACCGATACGGCGCGCTGATAGAAGGAGGTAAAGTGTTGCGGGTCAAACTAGGAGGCACTGTACCCAGCCCCATCATCGAACGACCGATGCCACTGGCTCAAGCGTTGCAGTGGGTCTCGCCGTACGAGGCGGAGGTGGCAGCGCAGGTGCGCATCTTTTTCACGCAATCCGCTTATCGCCGTTGTGCGGAACATACGCAAAGCGATTTGGACCACGAAGTGGGAGGCGCGCTCGTGGGCGAGGTATGTTACGACGCGCTCTATGCGCAGACGTACATCGTGATTCAAGACATCCTCCCCGCTCTCTTTGCGCGCGCGGGCGAAACGCATCTGACCTTTACACAGGACACGCTGGTTGATTTCAATAACCAACTGGAGGCGCGTTTTCCGGACAAACGGATTGTGGGATGGTATCACACGCATCCGCGTCTGGGAGTGTTCTTATCGGGATACGATACTTTTTTGCATCGGCATTTTTTTCCTGACCCGAATCAAGTAGCACTCGTCATTGATCCGGCGGCACAGCAGGCGGGCTTTTTTTGCTGGCAACGTGACGCCTCGCTCGATCCGCGGCGCTATGTCGGTTTCTATGAGGTGAGCGATCTGGACGAGTACAGCATCGTCGAGTGGGAGAATCTCACACCAGCGGTCTCGGTGCAGACGCCAGAAAGTGAGGCACAATGAGTTTACGAATGCGGGCGTACTATTACGCGATTCTGGGCGCGATCGGCGCGCTCATTGGTGGACGTATCGGCGATACGATTGGTTTTGTGCACGGGATGAATGTGTATGTGAGTGATGTCATCCTCGGCGCGATTCTGGGGTTGAGTATCGGTGTGTTGATTGGTGCCAGCGAGGGTTTGCTGGAGCGCTCGTGGTATCGCACGCTGCGCGCCGCTCTGGTGGCGGGCAGCATTGGCATGGTGGCAGGCGCGGTGGGCTTGCCCATCGGCGAGTTGGTGTTTCAACTCTCCGGCGGCGAACTCGTTGGACGTGCGCTGGGGTGGGCGCTGTTCGGTTTGCTGATTGGCTGGTCGGAAGGCTACATCACCGGAGCACAGGCGTGGAAAGGCGCGCTGGGCGGCGTGGTGGGGGGAACCATCGGCGGGGTCATTTTGTTTCTCCTGCAATCTCTCTTCGGTGCCTCGGAGTTGGGCAAGATTCTGGGCTTGAGCGTGTTGGGCGCGGCGGTGGGTGCGTTCATTGCCTTGATTGTGGTGATCCTCTCGCGCGCGTGGCTCGAAGTCAAAACGGGTAAACTCAAAGGCAATGAATTCATCCTCGACAAATTCTTGCCCACACACGGACCCGCCGCGATTATCGGCAGTAACGATTTCAAAGCGGACATTGCACTCCCCGACCCGGCGATTGCACCCCAACATGCGCGCTTGAAAGGCGCGGGCACACACTTTGTGATTGAGGATATGAGTGTGGGCAAAGGAACGTTCGTGAATGGTCGCAAAGTGGAAACAGCGCGCTTGACGAACAACGCGGTCATTCGTCTGGGCAACACCGAGTTGGTGTACCACGAGCGACGTTAAGCGATTGCCGATTTTCGATTTGCGATTTGCGATTTTCACTGGAAGCCGCGATCGGCAATTGGCAATCGCACATCGGCAATCGGCAATCGCAAATCGACAGCAGGGGGTCGTATGAGAAAGTTTATCGTCTTCTGGATGTGGGTGTGCGTGTTCGGCTGGCTTGCTGCGACGGGGGTGCAGGCGCAAGCGCAGGTGAATATCCGCGTGACGCAAGTGGATACCTCGCGCTTTCCACAGGTGGACGTGTACATCTCGGTCACGGATGCCAGCGGCAATCCCGTGCGTCACATTTCCCCGAGCGCCTTTCGCGTGACGGAGAATGGCGCAGAAATGTCGCTGACCAGCGTCACGCGCGCGGGTGAGCAAGGCGCGGTCAACACTATCTTGATTATTGATCGCAGCGGCAGTATGGCGGCGGGCGACAAGATGGTCGCGGCGAAACAAGCGGCGAGTACCTTTGTCAATTTGATGCGCCCCGGCGACAAGACCGCGTTGATCCAGTTCGATACCGAAATCGAGACACTGCAAACGTTCACGGATGACAAAGCCAGGTTGTTGGCGGCGATTCAAAAAATCTTTCCGCGCGGCAATACCGCGCTGTACGATGCGCTGGATCACGCCGCGCGCTATTTCGAGACGGTGCAGGGACGCAAAGCCATCATCGTGCTGACCGACGGTATGGATACAGCAAGCAAACTGGGGCGTGAAGCGATTGTGCAACGTGTGAGTCACGGTGGCTTTTCGGTTTACACCGTGGGGCTGGGTGCCCGCAATACGGCGTATGGCAGTCAAGAAGGCGTTGACGAGGAGATTTTGCGTGAACTGGCAAACGTGACCTATGGCAATTACTACTACAGTCCCGATGGCAGCCAGTTGAGTGAACTGTATCAACAGTTGTCGTTCCTGCTCCAGAACGAATACAAACTCACCTACCTTTCACCCAATCCTTTGCGCGATGGCGTCAAGCGCAACATTGTGGTCACGGCGATGGGCGCCGGCAGTACACGCACCGAGTTCAATCCCGGTGGCGTCATTCCCGAAGTGGCAACGCAGGCGACCTCGTGGATCCTCTTTTTCGTCGTGCTGGCGGTGTTGCTCGCGCTGTTACTCGTTCCTGCGGCAATACACCTGCTCCGCGCGCGCGGGGTGGCGCTGCCGACTGTGCCCACGTCTGCGTCAGCGCCGCAGAAACCGAGTCGTATCAAATTGACCGGTGAGGCTCCACCGGCAGGAACGGCGCAACCTAAATCGCGCATCAAGATCAAACAATCATCCAGCGACACCGCGCGCCCGATGCCGTGGGATGAAAATCCAGATGGACATTGAGCGTCTGGCGTATCGCAAACGCCATTCACTATACGCCATACGCTTTCTACTCAAGGGAGGTTAGAATGTCGAACGTATTTGAACAGATGCCCGATGTAGGCAAAAAGAAACCCACGAGTGCCGCCAAGACGCCCAGTCGCACACCGCTGGTGGTGGGAGCACTCGCCGTATTTTTAATGCTGTTGTTGTGTGCGTTGCTGGCTGGTGGCGGCTATTGGCTCTGGTCGTCTCAGCAGGGCAGCCCCGTCGCTCTATCTCCAACGCCCGGCGTCAAGTTCGCACAGCCGGTTATGCCTGTCGGAGGCCGCGTCCGCATCGCCTTTAGTGTCGAGCGCGGGGGGCGCCCTGAAGACAAGTTCGTGTGGATAATGAACGCCGATGGGAGTGATGCCAGGCAGGTGCTCAAGAATGCGTCTTCGCCCGCTCTTTCGCCGGACGGTTCGTTGATTGCCTACTATCACTGGAACGAGGGCATTCACGTGGCGAATGTCAATGGGACCAACGCGCGCAAGATCGTGGGCGAAGCGCATGCCAAGTATCTCGCCTGGTCGAATGATGGCAAATGGATTGCCTTTTCCTCGCAACCGATTCTGGATCGCACGGTGCTGGTCAACATTGATGCGGTGCGCGTGGATGGTAGCGGGCGGCGTACCATCGTTTATGGCGGTACGCAACCGTCGTGGTCGCCGGACGACAAGTACATTGCGTTTGCTACTTGTCGCGGTTCCGATTGTGGCATCTACAAAGCCAGTTCGGCAGGCGGAGATGCCGGTACTCCCATCACTAAAGATTTGGGAACGAACCCCGCTTGGTCACCCACAGGCAATCAGATTCTATATCAGGCTGATGTGGACGGGGTCAAGCACTTGTTTGTTGTGAACGTGGATGGTAGTGGCAAACGTCAACTCACGTGGGGTACTTCGCCGCGCGTGGGCGCGCAATGGTCGCCGGACGGAAGTGCCATCTACTATCGCGCGCTCGAAGATGGAGTGTGGAGCATCTGGCGAATGAATGCAGATGGCTCGAACCCTGTCCGCATCGCTACCGATGTACCACCTGTTGATTGGGCGTACGAACGCCTGGCGCTGAGTCGCTAAAAATCAAGACACCAGGTTTCCTCATTGGAGCCTGGTGTCTATTTTATACCTTCAACGGTCGCAAACTTTCATTTTGGTTTGCACAGTACAGGCTTGACCCCACTCATCCCCCTGCCCTCTTCTCTCCCCGCGTGGCGGGGAGAGAAGAGGGAGATGGGGGTGGGGCTTGACGCCATAGACGGCAACGGCTTAAAACGAAAGTTTGTGCCCGTGCCGGAGATACCTCCCGCCTCCTGCCTACTGCTTCTGTCCCGTTGCCTTCATCAACTCTTCCAGCGTTTGTTGCAGCCCCTGCATCTCTTTGCCGTACGTTGCCCAATCGCCGGTCTTGAGCGCGTCTTGTGCGCGCGCATAGTGATCGTTCGCTTTCTTGACGAGGGCGTTGACGCTGGTCGGCGTGTCGGTGCTGGGCGTGGTTGGCGCTGCGACGACGCTGGCGCCCGCGCCGAAAATGCGCGCGAGCGACTCGCCGAGGGTTGGCTCCATCACGACGTTGTTCGTCGTGGCGACCACGACGCGTTTCAACTGCGGTATCTGCGATTGTTCCGCAAGCAGATACATCGGTTGAATGTAGAGAAGCGATTTTTCGATGGGGATGACGAGCAAATTCCCCCACAGCACGCGACTGCCGCGCTGACTGAGGAGCGTCAGTTCTGCCGAAATCTTGGGGTCCTGATTCAGGCGCGCGTGAATTTGTTCAGGACCGTACACCAACTTGTCCTTGGGAAAACGATACACCAGGCGTTTGCCGTAATCCGCGCCATCGCTCTTGGCCGACATCCATGCGACCATATTTTGACGCTTGGCTGGGGTGAACGGCAACATCAGCATAAATTCTTCCTTCGGATCGCTGGGCAAACGCATAATCACATAGTACGGCTCCATTGGATTGGGACGACCGTCCGCCGATTCGTTTGGAAATGCCCACAGGTCTTCTTTGTTGTAAAAGACCAGCGGGTCTTGCATATGATATGTGCGATACATCGCGGCTTGAATCGTGAACAAGCCTTCGGGATAGCGCAAATGATCGCGCAGCGTGGCAGGCATTTGCTCCATCGGCTTGAAGAGCGCGGGAAAGATCGCGCGATACGCGCGCAGAATCGGCTCGTCCGGTTCCGCGATGTAAAACGTCGTCGTGCCATCGTACGCGTCAATCGCAATCTTGACCGAGTTGCGAATGTAGTTGAGGTTGCGTTGATACGGTTCGCTGTAGGGATATTGACCTGTGAACGTGTAGGCGTCTTGTAGCCATACGATCTTGCCATCGGCGATGACGGCGTATGGATCCTTGTCCAGCATCAAAAAGGGCGCGATGCGCCGCACGCGCGTCTGAATGTGCCGATTGAACAGCACGCGGCTTTCGTTGGTGAGCGCATCGGTGAGCAAGATATTCATATCGCCAAAGCGCAGCGCGAACATCAAGCGATCCCAGTACGAGCCAATGGGCACACCGCCGGTGCCTTCGTACGTCGTGAACGCGTTCTCATCGCCTCTGGGATAATCGAATTCTTTTTCGCGCGTCTTGACAAAGACGTAATCGGTCGTCTCTTCACCAAAGTAGATCTGGGGGCGCGTCACGGGAATGACGCCAGTCGGTGGAATATCTTTGACGAGCAAATTCGGCAGACCATCGGCAGTGAATTCGTTGACGGGACTGACTGCCACGCCATAGCCATGCGTATAGACCAGATGCAAGTTGACCCACGTCTGCGCTTTTTCAGTCAACTTCCGCGTGGCTAGTTCGCGCACGCTTACCATCACCTGACGATAGCGGTCACCGATGCGGTAGCGATCCACATCCACATCACTGAATTCGTAGTACGTGCGGATAGATTGAATTTGATTGTACGTTTGCAACAGCGGACGATAATCCTGCAAACGAATGTTGTTGATGGTCTCGGCGTTGCGCTGAATATCGGTGGCGGTGAGCACATCCTCGGCAGGATAGGGCGCGTCCTGAATCGTATCGAGCGCGTACGCGCGACGCGTCAACGTGATGTTGTGTTTGATGTACGGCTCTTCCTTGACAAACTCGTTCGGCTTGACCTCGAAATTCTGCACGACGCCCGGATAAAATTCACCCAGCACGAGCGCGGCAAGAATCCAGAGCGCGACCGCAATACCAATCGCTTTGAGCGCGCGCACAAAAACGTTGACGAGCAGCAACACCGCCAGCGCGAGCGCGAGAATCGTGAGGATGTTGTAGGCGGGAATTTGCGCGTTCACGTCGGTGTAACTGGCGCCAAAGACCACACCGCGCGGTGAAAAGACGAGTTCGTACTTGTCGAGTTGGTAACTCCACGCGTTGAGCAACAAAAACAGAAAACCGAGAAACGACAGATGCGCCTTGACCGCGTTCGTCCACTGAATTCGCCCCAGTCCCATCAAGTACGTCGCGCCCGTGGCGAACGCGGCAAGCACAATCGCGCTGCCAATCCAACTGACCAGAAAGCGATAGATGGGCAGGGTGAAAACGTAGAACGCCACATCCTGATTAAAAATCGGATCGGTGACGCCGAACGGCGCGGCGTTGGCAAAGCGCAAAAACGCCAGCCAGTTGTTTTGCGCGAGCATCCCCACGATGAACGCGAGCAACAGTCCGGCGGAAACGAGCAGGAACGTGATGGATTTGCCAGCGAACATCGCCAGTTGCGTCCAGCGCGACGATTCGTCCGCAAAGCGTGGCGTGAGTCGTCGCGCGATGGCGATGTTGATGATGTAGAACACAAAGAACACGAGCGCCGCGCCGAAAAAGATCGCGACGCGCGCGTTCAGTTCGGTCACAAAGACCGAGGTGTAACCGACTTCTTCGAACCAGCGATAATCGGTATAGAGACGCGGTAGAATCGAAAACAAAATCCACAGCAAGAAAAATGCTGTGACCAACAAAATCGGTCGCCGCAAGTTCGGTGATGGACGACGCAACACATCGTCCCAATCCACCTCAGGCGCGGCGCGCCGTCCGCGATAAAAAGCCATTGTCACCTCCCAGTATCAAGTAGACAGGTGATAGGTAAACAAGTCATACCTGTTTACCTGCTCACCTGTTTACTCGCTTACCTGTTTACCTCTAACGGTCGCAAACTTGCATTTTGGTTTACACAGTTACAGGCTTGACCCCACTCATCCCCCTGCCCCCTGCTCTCCCCGCGTCGCGGGGAGAGCAGGGGGGGATGACGGGGTGGTGGCGGGCGGCGAAGCCGCCCACCCACTCCCCCGCTTTTGATTCCCCCTCCCCACGCCGCAGAGCGGCGTGGGGAGGGGATTAGGGGATGGGGCTTGACGCCATAGACAGCACGGCTGAGTAATTAAATGAAAGTTTGCACCCGTGCCGGGTATCTCTATCGTTGGAACGGTTCAGGCGTGATCTAACGTGCCCCCCAATCGCCCGGCTCGCTTTTTGACATCAAGGTCTGTTTGACCAGTGTGCGCACCGAGGGCCAATACGCCGTGATTAAATCGCCATAGGGGTCGGCGTCAATCGGCACAGCGTAATCGAGCGAAGGGTACACGCCTTGACGAATGTCCCGCTGGGTAATCGGATTGACTGCGGCGTTCGCGTTGACCCACTGCACACCGCCGTCGCCGTGGGCGGGATCAACAATGTGGCACGTGGAACGAATTTTGGGGACGCGTATGGTACGGGCTTTGCCGGTAGCCAGTTTCTCAGCGGTGGCGGCGGTCTCACCGAGATTGTTGATGACGAGAGGCACGGGATCAAAATCATAGACGATGGTTCCCGTAGCCAGCGCTTTGGTCACAAAGGCAGCCCCGCTCAGCCAAAAGGTACGCTCTTTGTGCCTGCGTTCGAGCGCGCTGGCAAGTCCTTGAAAGACCAGATGCTTGCGCGCGTTATTTTCGAGTGCCGTACCATAGTAGCCTTCGGTGATGGGCAGGGTCTTGATGAACTGCAAAGCACGACGCCCATCCATCCGCTGGGGTCCTCTGGCAAAATAACCGCGTTCGTACTTTTTTCCGTCCAGATAGTAGGGATGGGCATGAAATTCGACCGGCACATCGACTTCCACGCCCCCAAAGACTTCGTCAATCAAACCGACCAGCAGACGATCTTTGAATACAATCTGAAAGTCTATCGAGAGTCCGGTGGCGTTCTCCAGGACCCGCCGCATTAGATTGAATCCCCCGACGGAGTAGGCTTGATCAATCCGCACAGCGGTCACTCGGGGCGCGTTGCGCCACACTTCGCGTTCGATTTCAGGCGCGCGAATGTCGCTGGTCAGCGAAACAATATCGGCTTGACGCGCGAGGGTATCGTAGGAGACGATTGTATAGGAGCCGACGATGGATTTCTCGGTATGGGGAGGCCAGTGGGCTTCGCCGTATCCAAACAGCAAGATGTTGAGGCGTCCCCGATTTATCTCGGCATCCACGCGCCGTTGATAGTCGCGCTCGCTCCTGGCACGCTCGAGGCGGCGTTTGTTCGCTTCGCTCACCAGCGGTGCAACCAAAGTGTCGAAGAGTGAATCATCCGCCGGCGCATCGGGGGTACTTTGTGCCATTGCTGAGATTGCCACTGTGGTGGGGGATGGCGTAGCGGATGGAACGACGGTAGGCGTGGCAGTGGGCTGTGCCGTAGCCGGGGGAGTAGCCAGAGGTGTTGGTGTGACCAGCGCAAGAGTTGACGCAGGGGTTGGATAAATGGTTGAGACCTGAGAGGGGACAGAACACGCATTCAGCAAAAAGATTGACAGGGCTAGAAACAAATAGGTCTGAGGTAGCGTCTTCATAGAGCCGTGTTACTTGCGAATGTGAGTTTAAAGTGGTTGAATTATAACACAAGGCGATGGATGCGGCAAATACGCGTGGACGTGTCAATGAGCCAATGTGCCAATGAGCCAAATGTGCCAAATGTGCCAGAATGAAATTTAAGTTTCGTGTAAATCTTGAGGTACTTTTCTGAATTTTCCAATCCCAACATCTTGTAGTCATTCGTGCAATACCCACAAGATATTGTAGGCACAAGACACAGCACATTAAATTGTTGCCGTTGATGACTCGATTCGCCCATCGTTGGTCAGCGAAGTGTCGGCAAAACTGTGCTTTCGAGGCGAATTCAGGCATAATTCGGGAAACCTCTCTGAAATTTACACGAAACTTGAGGGAATACTTGGCGCAGGATGGTGGCGCGGCACAACGCGCTTGCCTCCGAATTCTGGTTATAACTATGGCAGTGCGCCTCCGCCTTTGGGCGAACACTTCTCGGTCTATCCGACCGATTGGTCACCCACCGACTATTGGCGCGCCTTCGGCCTTCGCCCCAGTTCGAGTGCCGATTACGACTTGCACCTGTACGGCGCCTCGTGGTTTGACGACCCAGCCATGCGCAATCTGCTGGCTACTTCACTTTTTGGCAGTGGGCAAGTGGACTTGATCATGGTGGACGGTAATCATCGTCCTTCCAATCAACCAGAGCATTATCGCGTCAACACATACAGCGGAACTGGGAGTTATGCCGTGAATTGGTCGAACCCAGGCATCGGATTGGTTAATCCAGGTTGGTATGGACCGTACAGCATGAGCGCGTCTGAGGTGGTTCGCGTGTTTGATGTGTGGTTTTACGGTTACCAGAGCAAACGTATCTGGGTTGTGCCATCCGCCAGTACGAATGACTATGCGATGGGGCCTTGTTCCGTTCGGATAGCAGCAATGCGGCAACCTGGACGCTGGGACTGGGCAGCAACGTGGCATTCGCAGATTCGTATGGAGTCGGATCGAGCGCGGAATCCCTGACCTATCGCTTGCCCTTTTCCGTCTCCGATTGGCTTGGACTCGTGGTGTACAGTAAGGTATCAGCGACAGGAGATTTCTGGCTCTATGTCGAGAATCTGAATTACGTGTATCTCCCGCTGATCCTCAAGTAAGGAGCGCGTCTGCCTTTTGGAACGTCTTAATAGGGAGGAAAAGATGAAAGCGTCTACGCTGCTATCGCGAAAGAGCATTCTCGTTGGTATTGCCTGCGGTGTGTTAATCGTGGTAGGTGCGGCATGTGTAACACCTCCCTCCACCACTTTGCCCGTCGCACCTACGGCTGTCACTGCCCTGCCGAGTAGTTCTGTGACAACCCCTTCGCCCATTGCATCTCCAACGGCGTTTGTTGTGTTAAGAAATGTGCCCTTTGAGGTTATAGCGGAAGGTGCGCCCTTTGTTGGCAAAGGACGCGCGCCGATTCTGCTGGCAATTCGCGGCGACGATCCCAAACGCGTCGTGCCAGATGGTCTGCCAGAGCAAGCCAGGGAAATCCTGCACAGAATCTTTGGCACGCCTACACCAGACCTTTACATTGTGGTATATGTAGGTTTAGCGGGTTCCACGGGGTTTCGCGTGCGGATTAACTCCATTACCGTGCGGCAGGATTCGGGAATGGAACGTCTGGCAATCAACTACTCTGTGGATAAGCCATTACCCAGCACACCACAGTCGGATGTTATCACACATCCCTTTGTGATTGTACGCGTGCGTAACACGGACCTGCGCGCCAGCGATGTGATATTTGAAGGTCAATAATGTGTTGGCAAATGTGTGCGGTATGAACTGAAGCCGCACGAACGCAGAACACACGCAGGACGACAATGTGGCGCGTCAAGTTGTCCTGCTCTGCAAGGTGGGGCCCGTGCAAAATTGGTACGGGCGGTTAAAACCGTAGCAACCAAAACCCAAAGTCGCCCTGCAGCGGCTGGAATTCAGTCTGCACAGGCAGGCTTGGGATAATTGTAGACGCGATTTAAATTGCCAAAGGCATCTGAAATGCGCGCGGGCACAGGCACCAACGCATTTGACGCGCGCAATGGCTGGGTGTATAATTTGCTCGTGAGTTAGGGAGCGTTGGGTCAATCGGTTCGCGCTTGTTTGGTGAGGCACACGTGATTCGTCCGTCCAATCGTCCAAGCGATGTTTCGTGGTTACGTCAAAAGCACTTTTGACGCGTTGTTGCGCGCGCGTCTCGAGTGCTTTTTTTGTTTGCGAGATGCGAAACGCAGGGCGACTCATCGCGTGCGAAGAAGGGAAGAATGTACGGAGAAGGTAAACGAGTGAAGGAAATGTTGGCATTAGATTAAATGGGGTGGTATCCCCCACGAAGTGATACCCGACACGTTTATTGCGGGTAACACGGGAAAATGCCGTGATACACGACGAAAGCGTGTCGTGGAACGTAAGTTCTCTGACATGCCTTTCTCGCGTGGAAGTTGTGGGTTAGCCACAGATGAGAGACAGTACAGAAGTCATAGTTCTCAGTAAATGGCCAGTGGTTATTGGAGTGCTTGCATTGATTGTCGCATGTGTCGCAATTGTAGTTGGCTTGCTGACTCCCGAGATTAGATATTTTCTGGGTCTGGAGCAACGGCAGAAAGCAAGACTTGATGAACCAGCCATTGTGTTACCCACGCCAAGACCTCAGCCGACCGCTACATTGCCAGCATCATTACCAACTGCAACTCGCGCTATGCCAACGCCGACCATTGCACTGCCTACGAGATTGCCGCCGACAGCCACTGCTGCTCCACTCGTCTCAGATTTCGCGGTCATCTCTGTTAGTTCAAACTCGGAACAGTCTGCTCCGTATGTGAATCTCGGACTAGAAATTAGCAGCCGAAAGTTGTTGCTGAATATTCCTTTTGAGACGGGATGGACGTCAACAACGCAGTGTTCCCACGTACCAGAGCGACCGACGACACTCCAGTATAATGTGGACATACCTCGTCCCACCAATGTATATCTGCTTCTTCAAGGCGGATGGGCATTGCAAGAATACAACGGAAAGGAAGTCAGATACGTTCTCTTGGGCTTTTCTGGCGGGGCTAACCACAAAACTTCTCTGGTCCTGGGTTTCAACTTTCGTGACTGGTCAGTTGACAAACCAAACGCGGTAACTACAGCATCATCGCCCACACTGCGCGAGGCATGGCAAGGAATCGCACCCGATGGAGCCAAAGGCAGATTTGACATTCTCACAATTGAGATTCCAGGTCCTCTAACCCAATCAAGACTTACGAGCGTACAGATTGTAGACACATCCACCACGACAACTGGTTCAGTCAACCCTTGCATCCATTTGACTGGAATCACTGTGAAGTACTTTCGACAATAGGGGACGCCAAGTGCACGGCAGCACACACGCGCGCACCGACCGCGCCACGTACGCGGCAGGAGAGTACAACGGACAAGAACGAAATCAAACGGACAACCCCGCACGCCATCGTCCGTTTCTTTCTGGGTTGTCCGTTGTCATCCTTTGGGCGCGGTCGGTGCGCTACGGCGTTTTGTGACATTCCGTTGCAACCATCAGTCGCGCGGCAAAACGGAGAATTCACTAACCACTCCCGAAAGTGAGGCAATGCAAATGCGCCACCACAAATTTCTCGGCATACTCGTTGGGGTTTCTCTTTCGATATTGCTTGACGCCTGTACCACTCCCCAACCAAGCCCCTCTCAGTACAATCCGCCCCAGGCAAATGTTCAGGTGAATGAAACTCAAAGTCGAACCATTACTACGGTTGAGACCATACGCATCAATAATTGCGGTGGTAGAGGAGAGAGTAAACAGGTGGCGGAGCGCTCGTTTTCGGTGAGTGTCGAAGGAGCAATCGGTGCAACAGTCGGTTACGCGATTGTTCAGGGAAGTGTCTCCGCAAAGTACGGACAGTATAGAAATGTGAGCAAGAGACAAGAACTCACCGCTCCCGCTGGAACAAATATGGAATTTATGCTCAGATGGACTGAGCAAGAATGGACAGGCACACTTTTCTCTGGTGGTCAGTCAGGAACGTATATTGCCCAAGCACCGATTTCGGTGGAGCAAGTATCGGGTAAGGATTTGGGATGTGGCACAGGGTCACAATCACCTGCAGCTAGCGCGCCTTTTCCCACCCCAATACCACCGCCAGCGGCAACGCAAGTTCAGCCCTCCTCTACATCTGCAAGTCCATTGCGTTCGCATACGACAGTGTCCATAGGTTCTGGAGTCTTTTCAAGGGTAACATTCTCAGACGGGCAAGCCCCGTATGATGAAAATTGGCTATGGGCAAACAATCATTTCAATATTCAGCGAATAAGACGCGAGGAACAGCCAGATGGTTGTGATATAGCGCAATATCGCGTAAGCAAGATATGGGTTAGCGCAGCCAGCGTAGCGAAAGTCACGGTGAATGGTTCGGAAGTAGGAACAATTTCAGATATTACCCCGCTCCAAAAACACGGTTATATAGCAGACGTGTCTTTGAATCCTGGGGATAGGATTTGTCTCTCACCTGTTCCTGCTGGAGGATTTCATATCGTATTTGGTCCAGACATCTACTACCATTATGACAGTTACTGCTATCGTGGGTACTGTTAGCACCACATTGCGCACATCACAAAACACGCGCGCACCGACCGCGCCATCCTTCGCTGCGCTCAGGATAAACTCCCGCGCCCTTTGGTGAACTCGGCGCGGTTGGACGTTGGTTTCATTTCGCGTGGCGCGTTGGGCGCGGTCGGTGCGCTATGGCGTTTGGCGAAATTGATTTCCCGAAAGCAACGAGGTATGCCGAATGAAAGTAACCGGAATCATTTGGTTACGCAACGTTATTGACAAACTATCGTGGAAGCACAACATCACGACCGATGAAGTAGAGGAGATATTCAATAGTTCACCGCGCTACCGTTTCATCGAGACTGGCGATATTGAAGGTGAAAACCTCTATGTAGCGTTGGGACAAACTGAAGAAGGTCGTTACCTTACCGTTTACTTCGTTCACAAACGAACAGGTGAAGCGTTGATTGTCAGCGCGCGAGATATGACGAGAAAGGAAAGAAGAACCTATGGCAAATAAAAAGAAACGCGACCCGATTCCCAAGCACTTTAAGAGTATTGAGGAAGCAGCAGAGTTCTGGGATAGCCACGATTTGACTGACTATTGGGACTTGACCAGAGAAGCGCACTTTGAGGCAGATATTCAGCGGCGCGTGTTTCTAACCGCGTTAGAGCCAACACTTGCAAAGAGACTGACGGCGCTCGCACATAAGCAAGGTGTATCCACAGAAACTCTGATCAACGTGTGGCTAACCGAGAAGGCAAAAGAAGCGACAAAGTAGATATAGACATTCAATTTCACCCAACACACGCGCAGGGCGACAATGCGGCGTGCGATGTTGGCTTGCGTTGCACAGCGCGCTGTATTGCGCCCGGCTCTGGTGTTCCCCGCCCAAGCAGATACTGCACTTCAAGCGCTAACCCCCGTCGGGTTTCCCCCACACCCGACGGGGCTTTTTTTACCCCAGGATTAAAATTTCGCTAAAGATTCGACAAACGATTGACAAACTATAATTATTGTTGTATAATGTTTGTGTAATCAAGTGTGGCGGCGGTCGTCGGTCATCCGTCCTTCGTCCTTCGTCCCACAAGAAAGGTCAAGCAATGAAACGCTGGTTACCTTGGGTCAATCTCGCGACGGTTATCGTCGCACTGACGGTGAATGTTCTGGCAAACGCGCTGCCGTTGAACGGGCAAAGCACGGGCGCCATTTCGGACAAGTTCAAGGTGTTTTTCGTCCCTGCGGGTTATGTCTTTGCAATCTGGGGTGTCATCTACATCGGTTGGATTGCGTTTGTCGTGTACCAGTTGTTGCCCGCACAGCGCGACAACGCGCGCCTCGCGCGCATCGGCTGGCTGTTTGTGTTCAGCAACCTCGCGAACGCGGCGTGGTTGTTCACCTGGCATTACGAACTCTTGCCCCTCTCGGTCGTGGTGATGCTCGCGCTGCTCCTCTCACTCATTGGAATCTACGTCCGCTTGAACATCGGACGCGCGCGCGTGACGACAATCGAAAAATGGTGCGTGGATGTTCCGTTCAGCATCTACCTCGGCTGGATCAGCGTGGCGACGATTGCGAACATCACCGATTTGCTGTACGCGTTAAAGTGGGACGGCCTGGGCATCGCGCCTGAAATGTGGGCGGCGGTGATGCTCGTCGTCGCATCCGCGCTCGCGCTGGTGATGACGTGGACGCGCCGCAACCTTGCGTATCTGGTGGTGCTGGTCTGGTCGTTCATCGGCATCGCGGTCAAACAATCGGCGGTGGCAGTGGTGGCGAACACGGCGTGGGTGACGACCGCGTTCGTCGTCCTGTTGATTGCGTCGAGCGTCTGGTTGCGCGCGCGCAAATCGGTTGCTGCGAGTTGAGTATCGGAATGGGCACAACCTTCGGGCTGACGATCAAAGTGGTTGCCGAACGCACGGGTGTATCGGTGCATACCTTGCGCGCGTGGGAGCGGCGCTATGGCGTGCCTGCGCCCAAGCGCGACGCGGACAATCGCTATCGTCTGTACGATGAGCAGGACATTGCCGATGTGTTGTGGCTGAGGCAACAAGTGGAAGCAGGCATTCCGCCCGCGCAGGCGAGCGCGCTGTTGCGCCAGCGTCGTCAGTCTGCGCGCGCGATGGTTGAAGCGATGCAACCGCTCGCGACGACACAAGCCGCGCTGTTCGATGCGTTCGCGCGTTCGGACGAGACGGCCGCGCGGCGAATCTTGGACGAAGCGTTCGCGCTCTTTGCGCCTGAACAAGTGGCGCAACACATCATCGTCCCCACGCTGCGCGAGATTGGCGCGCGCTGGATGCGCGGCGAGATGACCGTGTGGCAAGAGCATCTGGCGAGCAACGTCATTCAACAAAAATTGTTTGCGATTTTGCAAGCGCAACCCGCGCTGCCGCTCGCGGTGCCAACGCTGGTTGCCGCGTGCGCGCCCAACGAAGAGCACGCGCTCGGTCTGCTCATCTTTTCGCTGATCGCGCAGCGTCAAGGGTGGCGCGTGATTTTTCTGGGACAGGGTACGCCGCTTGCCGACATCAACGCGGCGGCGCGCCTCCAGCCGAAATTCATCGTGGTCTCTGTGACGACGGTGATTGGTCTGGCGGGGCTAATCCCTTGGCTTGATGCGGCGCAGCGCCCTGCGGTTCCACTTGTCTTTGCGGGGCGCATCGTGGACGCGCTGCCGAATTTGCGCGCGCATTTGCCTGGCGAGTATCTGGGCGCGGAGATGATTGCGCCCGCGCAACTCTTGACACTGAAACCGCGCGCCGAGTATTGGTCGCCCAGCAAGCGCGCGTTGAACGCGGCAAACGCGCTGTACGCGCGCCGACTCGAAATCGCGGGCGAGACGGTCGCGCGATTCTTCGCGACGCTCGCGCCGAATCATCATCGCACGTGGAACGTGAACGACATCAATTTTGCGACGTTGTTTCTGATTGATGCGGTCACCTGCGCGCTTGCGTTCGGCGTGCCCGAATTGATGGACACGGAACGCGCGTGGTTGGACGAGATGATGCCATCGCGCGCAGTGCCTGCCGAATTGGTTACGCAACATCTCACAACGTTTGCGCGCGTGCTGGGACAATCGTTTTCCAAAGAACACAATCGGTTGTATCAATCGCTGATTGAACGAATGAAAAATGCAAGGCGGTCGTACGAATGAAACACTTGGCGTTTCTCTGGGCAATCTTTTTCACATTCCTTACCGCGACTGCCGCGCTCGCGCATCGTCCGATTTTTGTCGAGCCGCGCAGTAACACAACGCGCGCGAACGCAATCCCGATTAGTGACTATACTATTTCGTGGGCGGTGTACGCGCAACTCTCCGATGCGGGCGAGGTGAACTATTATCGCTTTGAAGGCACGCGCGGCGCGCTCGTGCGAATCGAAACGCTAGTGCCACACAGCGAATCTGCGCGCGCGTTTGGGTTCGATGTCGCGCTCATCGGCAAGGGATTCGACGCGGCGCGCGTGCCGTTCGTGCTCGAAGCGGGCGAGGGTGTCATCATCGCCCCTGATGTGGGACAGGACGATGCGCGCGTGTTCGATGAACACGTGACGCAAACGTCGTACTGGCAACGGCAAAGTTTGCGCGCGCAGTTGCCCGCCGACGGAACATACTGGATCGCGGTGTACGATCCGCGCGGGCGTACGGGCAAGTACGTTTTGTCAATCGGCGAACGCGAAGTGTGGAGCGCGAGTGATCTGGCAGAGATGCCGCGCATCATCGCGCGTGTGCGCGAATTCGCTGGGCTAGGCACATTCACGGTTCCCGTGATGCCAATTGGTTTGGGAATCGTCGTGCTGGCAATTCTGGCGCGCGTGGTCGTGCTGATACGGAGGTCGAAATGAAACGCGTCATTATCACAGGTGGTTCAGGTTTCATCGGTCGCGCGCTGACGCGCGAACTATTGGACGCGCAGTACGAGGTTGTATGGCTCAGTCGCAATCCCGCAACGACGCGCGATGTGCCTGCGGGGGTGCGCGTCGAAAAATGGGACGGGCGCAGCGCGCAAGGGTGGAGCGCGCTCGCTGAGGGCGCGTTCGCGATTGTGAATCTCGCAGGCGAAAGCATCGGCATTCCACCGCTGCCGTGGACGAACGAACGCAAGCGACGCATTCGCGACAGTCGCGTCAACGCGAGCAAGGCAGTAGTCGAAGCGGTACGGCTGGCGCGCGAAAAACCGCGCGTCATTGTGCAAGCATCGGCGGTTGGATTTTATGGCGCGCGCGGCGACGAAGTCATCACCGAGAAAAATGGGGCGGGGCACGATTTTCTCGCCGATGTTGCGGTCGCGTGGGAAGCATCGAGCGCGGAGGTCGAAACGCTGGGTGTGCGTCGCGTCGTCACGCGATTCGGTTTGCCGCTCGATAAAAGCGGCGGTGTCTTTCCGTTCCTCGTTATGCCGATTCGCTTGTTCGTCGGCGGACCGATTGGCAGCGGCAGGCAAGTGATTGCGTGGATTCATCTGCACGATGCGGTGCGCGCGATTCGCTTCTTGATGGAAAAGGACGACGCGCGCGGCGCGTTCAACCTCACGGCACCCGAACCGTTGGCGAATGCGGAACTGGGGCGCGTCATCGCGCGCGTGTTGCGTCGTCCATTCTGGTTGCCTGTGCCAGCGTTCGCGCTCAAACTCGCGCTAGGCGAAATGGCGGAACTCCTCTTACTCAACGGACAACGCGTGCTCCCCGAACGTTTGTTGCGCGCAGGATTCAAATTTCAATTCCCAACGGCAGAACTCGCGTTGAAGGATGTGTTAAAGTGACGATTCTAGTGACAGGTGCGACAGGTTACGTTGGTGGGCGACTCGTGCCACAATTGCTCAACGCGGGGTATCGCGTGCGCGTGCTGGCGCGCGATTCCGAGCGTTTGCAAGATCGCCCCTGGCGCGCGCGCGTTGAAATCGTGCAGGGCGATGTGTTGCAAGCCGAAACGCTTGCGCCCGCGCTGCAAGGTGTGGAGGTGGCGTACTATCTCGTCCACAGTATGAGCGGCTTTACCGAGTTTCATTCGCGCGATGTGACAGCGGCGCGCAATTTCAGTTATGCCGCGCGCGCGGCGAATGTGTCGCGCATCATTTATCTGGGCGGCTTGGGCAACCCCGATGAAAAACTCTCGCCGCATTTGCGTTCGCGGCACGAAACGGGCGACGCGTTGCGCGAGTCGGGTGTGCCGGTGACCGAATTTCGCGCGGCGATCATCGTCGGGTCGGGGAGTGTGTCGTTCGAGATCATTCGCGCGATGACCGAGCGCGTGCCGTTGATGATTTGCCCACGCTGGGTCTATGTGCGCGTGCAACCGATTGCGATTCGCGATGTGCTGGCGTATCTTGTGAACGCGCTGCGCGTACCAGAGAGCGCGGGGCGCATCATCGAAATTGGCGGTGCAGACGTGCAGACGTATGCGAGTATGATGCTGGGATACGCTCGCGCGCGCGGCTTGCGTCGCGTGTTGATTCCCGTGCCAGTGTTGACGCCCAAACTTTCGGCGTACTGGGTGCACTGGATGACGCCGATTTCGGCGAACATCGCGCATCCCTTGATTGAAGGGCTGCGGAACGAAGTGATTGTGCGCGATGACGTGGCGCGTCGGTTGTTTCCGCACATTCAACCACTCGATTATGCGCGCGCGCTGGATGAAGCACTCGCGCAACTCGATGCAAGTCAGGTGGAAACATCGTGGAGTGACGCGCTCTTGAGTAGCAAAGGCGATGCGCCGCAACAAAAGTTCGTTTATCGCGAAGGCATCATCACCGAAGCGCGTCAACGCATCGTCGCGGCGAGTCCCGAAGCGGTCTTTCGCGTCGTCACAGGATTGGGCGGCAAGCGCGGCTGGCTGTATGCGGATTGGCTGTGGCACATTCGCGGCGCGCTCGATCGTTTGGTCGGTGGTGTGGGTTTGCGGCGCGGGCGGCGTCATCCCGACGAGTTGCACGTCGGCGACGCGCTCGATTTCTGGCGCGTGGAGAAAATCGAACCGAATCGTTTGCTGCGTTTGCGCGCAGAAATGAAATCGCCTGGTCCCGCGTGGTTGGAATTTCGCATCGAATCGCACAACGACAATCACACGCGGCTTGTTCAAACCGCGTTCTTCATTCCGAAAGGTTTGTTCGGTTTGTTGTATTGGTACGCGCTGTATCCGATTCACGGCATCGTCTTTTCGGGTTTGATTGACGCGATTGCCCAGCACGCGGAGAAGAAATGAACAATAAACGTCTCACGATAATTTTTCTGATTGTGTTTGTGGACTTGCTGGGGTTTAGTTTGATTTTGCCCTTGCTTCCGTACTATGCCGCCACCTTCGGCGCGGACGCGTTCGTCACGGGCTTGCTCGTCGCGTCGTATGCGGTGGCGCAACTGATTGGCGCGCCGCTGTTGGGACGCTGGTCGGATCGCGCGGGGCGGCGTCCCGTGTTGCTCATCAGCATCTTTGGCACGTTCATCGGATTTTTGTTGCTGGGTTTTGCGGGCGCGCTCTGGATGTTGTTTCTTAGCCGCGTCATTGATGGTCTCACCGGTGGCAACATTTCGGTCGCGCAGGCGTACATCGCAGATGTGACGGACGAAAAGAATCGCGCCAAGGGGCTGGGAATGATTGGCGCGGCGTTTGGGCTGGGGTTCATCATCGGTCCTGCGGTGGGCGGCGCGCTGAGCGTGTTTGGCTATGCGGTGCCGGCGTTCGCAGCCGCCGCGCTCTCTTTCATCAACCTGCTCGCGGTCTTTGTGTTCTTGCCGGAATCGTTGACGGCGGAACGTCGCGCAGAAATCGCGGCGCAAACGCGACCGCCGTTCACGTTGCGCGCGCTGATCGTCGCGCTGAATCGTCCGCGTGTGGGACCGCTCCTGCACACGCGATTCTTTTTCGGCCTGGCGTTCTCATTGTTCCAGAGCGTCTTTGCGCTGTACGCGCAGTATCGGCTGGAACTCACCGCGCAGACGACTGGATACGTGCTGGCGTACGTCGGTTTGCTTTCGGTGTTGGTGCAAGGCGTCGCGATTGGCAAGTTGACCGCGCGCTTTGCCGAGAGTCGGCTCATCTTCGCCGCGAGTGTGGTGATGGGCTTGTCGCTACTCGCATGGGCGTTCGCGCCGAACTTGGTTGTGTTGCTCGTCATCCTTGCGCCGATGGCGTTCGCGGGCGGCACGTTGAACACGGTGCTGAGTAGCGCGTTGACCAAAGCGGTAACGCGCGAAGAGATCGGCGGGACGCTGGGCTTGGCATCATCGGTGGAGAGTGTGACGCGCGTCATCGCGCCAACGCTCGGCGGATTCTTGATCGAGTTCTATGGCGCGAGCGCGCCGGGAATTTTCAGCGCGTTGGTGATGTTGTGGGTGGTGACGTTCGTGTGGCGCCGCATCATCGTCAATCCCGATCCGCCGCTCGCGCTGGGCAAAATTGTTTGAGGAATAGCGATGCGTAAAAATTGGCGTTGGTTATTGCTGGCATTGGTAGTGCTAATCGTTGTGCTGGGCGTTGGAGTGACGGTGGCGACGCGCCCCGCCGAACCAATGCCGCAAGCGCTAGCGGCGTTGCAATCGGATGCACAGGTGGAGGTGGCGACGCGTCAATGGATTGTGTTCACGCCGCGCGCGCGTGAGCCATCGGCAGGGTTCATCTTTTATCCCGGCGGTTTGGTGGACGCGCGCGCGTATGCGCCAATGGCGCGCGACATTGCAGCGCAAGGTTATCTCGTCGTCATCGTACCGATGCCGCTCAACCTGGCTTTCTTCGATGCGAATCGCGCCAAGGAAGTGATCGCCAACTATCCTGCGCTCAAACGTTGGGCGATTGGCGGACATTCGCTGGGTGGTGTTGCCGCCGCGATGTTCGTCAAGAGTCATCCGCAAGCAGTGCAAGGTCTTGCGTTTTGGGCGTCGTATCCGGCGGAAAGTATAACCGATGCTCCCGTGCGTGTGCTTTCGATTTACGGTACGCAAGATGGTTTGTCCACGCCAGCTAAAATCAACGACTCGCGCGCCTTGCTGCCAGCAAACGCTCAATTCGTTGCGATCCAAGGCGGCAATCACGCCCAGTTTGGTTGGTATGGCGCGCAATCGGGCGATGGCATTGCCACGATTTCGCGCGAAGAACAACAAAAGCAAATCGTTTCGACGATGGTGGCTTGGTTGAAACAGATTCCAGGAGAATAAAGTGAATGATCTTTTGACGATTTTGAAAATCATCGCGGCGTTGGCGACGGCGGCAACCGGTTTGCTCGCCTTCGTCAAGCCCGATGCGACGTACGGATTCATCGGTTTGAACGCGAATGGCGTGCGCGGCGTTTCGGAAATTCGCTCTGTGTTCGGTGGCTTGTTCATCGCGCTGGGTCTCACGCCGCTGTTTCTGGGCGCACCCGCGTATCAGATGCTCGGCATCGGCTATCTGGCGATTGCTGTGACGCGCGCGTTTTCCATCGTGTTCGATCAATCGTTCGCGCAATCGAACATCATCAGTCTCATCATCGAAATCGTGTTCGGCGTGATTTTGGTGCTATGAGAATCCCCATGAACGCTCTGCGTTCATCAGCGTTCGGATGAAAATATCCACGAAGGACACGAAGCGTCACGAAGGTTTTTTCTTCGTGTTCCTTCGTGACCTTCGTGGACACAGGAGAGGTAAATATGTCTGTTCGAATTGTTACTGATAGCACGTGCGATTTGCCTGCCGAGACGATTGCGCGCTATGGTATTCGCGTGGTGCCGCTCTACATCAACGTCGGCAAGCAAGGGTATCTGGATGGCGTGGACATTACGCGGCAAGAGTTTTACCAGCGCTTGCCCACGTTTCCCGAACATCCAACGACTGCCGCGCCATCGCCGCTGAAATTCCGCTCGATGTACGACGCGCTGGCGGATGAAGGCGCGACGCACGTCTTGTCCATTCACATTTCGAGCGCGCTGAGCGCGGTGGTGGACACCGCGAGCATCGGCGCGCGCGAAACAACGTCTGTGCCGGTGACCGTGTTCGATTCGCGGCAGTTGAGTCTTGGCACGGGCTTTCTCGTCGAGACGGCGGCGAAACTCGCGGCAGAAGGTCGCGCGGTCGGCGAAATCATCGCCGCGCTGAACGAGCAGATCAAGCGCTCGCATGTTTTTGCCGCGCTCGATACGCTGGAATTTTTAAAGCGCAGCGGGCGAATGAACGGCGTCATCGCCGGTTTTGGCACGCTCTTGCAACTCAAGCCGATTCTGACGATGTACGATGGCAAGCCGGGCGCGGAGCGTGTTCGTACGCGCGAACGCGCGACGGAACGCATCCTCGAAATGTTGGCGGATGTGGGCGCGCTCGAACGCGTTGCGATTGTGCATACGCACGCGCACGCGCGCGTCGCGGAATTGCGCGAACGCGCCGCGCATCTCCTGCCGCCTGATGATGTTCCTGCAGTGGACATTACGCCGGTCATCGGCGCGCATATCGGACCGGGCGCGGTGGGATTCGCGGTGGTGAGTAAGAAATGACGAAAGACGAAGGACGAAGGACAAAAGATTTTTGATTGCGATGGTTATATCCACGAAGGAACACGAAGTTTCACGAAGGTTTTTTCTTCGTGTTCCTTCGTGACCTTGGTGGACAAATGTATTTTCAGGAGAATTCCCCATGAACTTGCGTTCACCAACGTTCGGATGAAAATATCCACGAAGATTCACGAAGGTTTTTTCTTCGTGTTCCTTCGTGACCTTCGTGGACAAATGTATTTTCAGGAGAGGATGAAATCGAATGAAAACAGAAGATCGTAAAGCGCTGGGCGTTTTCGCAATTTTAATCTTGATTGGCGCGGCGGTTGCTTGGGCAGGTAGTCAGGGTGGCAGCGCGTTTCTCGGAATTCCATTGTTCGCTTTGATGGTTGGGTTGGCTTTTGTGATTCAGTGGATCGTCTTTGTCCCGTCCTATCTACGCCAAACCGAAAAATTCTTCGATCTCACGGGGAGCATCACCTACATTTCCGTGACGACGCTCGCGTTGCTGTCGAGTTCGGCAATTGACGCGCGCGCGATCCTGTTGTGGGCACTCGTCATCATTTGGGCGGCGCGCCTCGGAACGTTTCTGTTCCGCCGCATCCAAAAAGCCGGCAAGGATGATCGCTTTGACGAACTCAAACCCTCGTTCATTCGATTTCTGAACGTCTGGACGATTCAGGGTTTGTGGGTGACGTTCACAGCGGCTGCCGCGTGGGTGGCAATTACAACGACATATCGCAAAGAACTCGACGCGTTTGCTGTCATCGGCTTGCTCGTGTGGATGTTCGGTTTCGCGTTCGAAGTGATCGCCGACGCGCAAAAGAGTCGTTTCAACGCCGACTCTGCCAACAAAGGCAAGTTTATTCAAACCGGTTTGTGGTCACGCTCGCGTCACCCCAACTATTTCGGTGAGATTGTGCTGTGGGTCGGCGTCGCGATCATTGCGTTGCCGGTGTTGCAGGGCTGGCAATGGGTCGCGCTGATTTCGCCGGTGTTCGTCACGCTCTTGCTCACGCGCGTCAGCGGTATTCCGTTGCTGGAAGCCAAAGCGGATAAAAAGTGGGGCGGGCAACCGGACTATGAAGCGTACAAAAAACGAACACCGGTGTTGATTCCCCGGTGGTGGGGATGAATTTTCCGACCGCCGACCGCTGACTGCCGACCTTTTGAAAAGGACGGCGGTCGTCGGTCGTCCGTCGTCGGTCGTTTGGAGGTAACGATGAACATCGCAAAAACAATTTCGCTGCTTGGTCTGGTTGCAATGACGCTTGCGATTGGCTATGCGTTCGCGTTCGGCAATTTTGCCGTCGAAGGCGCGTGGATCACATCGCACCCGTGGGGCATTGTCTCGCTCGTTGATTTGTACGTCGGCTTTACGATTTTCTCGATGTGGATCGTGTACCGCGAAAAATCGCTGGCGGCACGAGTCATCTGGGTCGTGCTGATGATGGTGCTGGGGAACTGGACCGCCGCGCTGTACGTTTTGCTCGCGCTCTACGCGAGTCGCGGCGATTGGAAGAAATTCTGGATGGGACAACGCGCGCAATAACCCCAGTTTGGTGACTGGGTTGATCACCGTAAAGGAGTTGTGCATGCGTGCGTGCGCCCGCCACGAAAGATGGAAAAATATCCACCAAGAACACGAAGATGCACGAAGATTTTTTCTTCGTGTTTCTTCGTGACCTTCGTGGACAAATGTATTGTTGTAAGGAGGATCAATGTCGAAAATCGCGCTCAACACTCTCGCGCCGGATTTCGCGCTGGACGATTTTCAGGGACGCCAGGTGCGCCTTGCCGATTTTCGTGGCAAGAAGAATGTCGTGCTGATTTTCAATCGTGGCTTTGCGTGACCATTTTGCCAGAGGCATATGGCGCAGTTGCGCCAGGATGTTGACGCGTTTGTAAAACGCGATGCGGAAATCATCGTCGTCGGTCCAGAAAACGCGCGCGCGTTTGCCGAGTACTGGCGGAAACACAATCTGCCGTTCGTCGGCTTGCCCGACCCGACCGCCAGCGTGCTCAAGTTGTACGGGCAAGAGGTGAACCTGTTCAAACTGGGACGAATGCCCGCACAAGTGATCATAGACCGCGCGGGCGTGGCGCGTTTTGTTCACTATGGACATTCGATGAGGGACATTCCGGCAAATGCTGAATTGCTCGCGATTCTCGATACATTGAATCAGGAAGCGTGATGCGTCGAGTGATCTGGTGGCTGCGGCGCGATCTGCGCCTGACCGATAACATCACGTTGCATTACGCGTTGCGCGATGCGTCCGCGGTGATTCCCGTTTTCATTCTCGATGCGCGCCTCTTGCGCAGCGACACACTCGCGCCCGCGCGCAAGCAATTTCTGTTCGATTCGCTCGCCGATCTCGATGCACGATTACGCGCGCGCGGCGGACGATTGATTGTGCGGCGCGGCGATCCCGCGCGCGAACTGGCGCGCCTAGCGCGCGAGACGCAAAGCGACGCGGTGTACTTGCATCGCGATTACACGCCGTACGCTCGCGCGCGTGATGCGCGCGTGGTCAACGCGCTGGGCGCGCTCGGTGTGCGCATCGAAGCGTTCGACGACAATTATCTTGCCGCGCCTGAACAGGTGTTGAAGGACGACGGCACGCCATACACCGTGTTCACGCGCTTTCGCCAGCGCTTTGAAGAGCGCGTGATTGTGCCGAATCGTTACGCGGCGCGCGGCGATTTGAACACCCCGCGCGACATTGCGTCGCTAGATGTGCCACGCGTCGAGCGCGAGCATCGTTTTGCGCGCGGTGGCGAGACCGAGGGGCTGAAACTTGCGCGCGCGTTCTTGCGTCGCGCGGATGGTTTGCGCGCGTATCGCGACACGCGCGATTTTCCCGCGCGCGATGCCACGTCGCATCTCTCGCCGCATTTGCATTTTGGCACTGTGTCGGTGCGCGAACTGGTGCGCGCCGCGCGCGCGGTGGACGCTGGTGCGAATGGCAAAGCGTGGTTGGACGAACTGGTGTGGCGCGAGTTTTACGCGTATGTACTGTGGCATTTTCCGCACGCGGCGCGCGGCGCGTTTCGGCGCGCGTACGAAACAATCGCGTGGGAGAATGATGCGGAAAAATTCGCGGCGTGGTGTGCGGGTCGCACCGGCTATCCGATGGTGGACGCGGCGATGCGGCAACTGAACGCGACGGGGTGGATGCACAATCGCGCGCGGATGATCGTCGCGTCGTTTCTCACCAAAGATTTGCTGATTGATTGGCGCTGGGGCGAGAAATATTTTTTGCAAAACTTGGTTGATGGCGATATGGCATCGAACAATGGCGGCTGGCAATGGGCGGCAGGAACAGGAACGGACGCGCAGCCGTTCTTTCGCATTTTCAATCCCGTCTTGCAAGGCGCGCGGTTCGATCCCGATGGCGCGTACGTCAAGCGGTGGGTGCCCGAACTGGCGCGCGTGCCGCGCGAGTATGTACACGCGCCCGCTACAATGCCGCGCGAGATCGCGCGGCGCGCGGGTGTGGAAGTCGGCAGGGATTATCCCGCGCCGATTGTGGAGCATGCGGTACAACGTGAGCGCGCGGTGGCGCTGTATCGGCAAAAGTAAAACGCGCGGGGTGCCTCCCGCGTGTTTTTTGTTCATCAAGAGCCACGTTACAGTTGGAGTACTTCGTTGAGAAAGCGCATTACGCCAGCAGCCGATAAAGTTCAGCATTCTTCTTGAGCACATCTAGGGCGCGTTGGAATGACTCTTGGGGGCGTGTCAGCAATTCTTCAACGCTTACCCACACCAATTCTTCTGGCGAAACTTGCAATTGAGTGGCTGTCTCTTTCAGTTTCAACATTCGGTCGTCAGGCAACGTTATCGTTATGGTATGCATATTCACCTTACGAGTTATCATCGGATACAACGGAATGTCCGCAAATGCTTCAGCGCACCGACCGCGCCCAAAGTGACCCGCGAAATGAAGCCACCGTCCAACCGCGCCAACCAACTCCGCGAAAAGGCGCGGGAGTTTATCCTGAGCGCAACGGAGGATGGCGTGGTCAGTGCGCGCGTATTCCCAGACATTCATTGGTCAATCGGGCATACCGTAAATGAAACGTACGATTTTCCATCTACCGTCAATTTTGGCAAAATACCAGAGTTCTTGACTTGGTTTAGTCTCTGATACATTTCAGCTTTTCAGTTCCGTAACCTTAGCGCGCTGCCTGACTCTGACCGTTGCGTTGTCTTCTGAATCCTGTTTCAAATCAAGAAATTCGTGAGTGTTTTCTAGAAAGGTCAGGCGATTGAATAAATCCAGGTACCTGGAACGAATTTGGTCTAATCCAACCCATTGCACCCCTGAGAAGGATTCGACGATAACGGCGTTATCAGCGTATAGCCCCAATGCTTGAAGGGCGGGGTAGTGGCGGGCGGCGAAGCCGCCCGCCACTACCCCGCCCTTGATTCTCCCTCCCCACGCCGCTCTGCGGCGTGGGGAGGGGGCAAGGGGGTGGGGCTTTTCGCGATGGATGACACGGCTGAGTAATTACTCTGGGCAAATAAATTTGCTGCAACGCAGAGCGATGTCCGCCTGCGCGGACAACATCTTTTGCCGACGCAGGTCGGCATGGCTGTGGCTTGCTGCGACTTGCAGTCGCCTCAACTTGCCCCCTAACTGAACAGGGTGTGTGCAAAGTCGCTTGACAAAGCCGCGCCTCCGCTTGTCATTGCGAGGAGCGGTCTTTGCGACGAAGCAATCCCCTATTGCGGTGTGGAGATTGCTTCGCCGCTGCGC
>DAOTYB010000195.1:0-13285 GCA_034435315.1 Anaerolineae bacterium
CTCCACTCCCAGTGCCCCCTTCTCTCCCCGCAAAGCGGGGAGAGAAGGGGGCAGGGGGATGAGTAGGGTTGTTCCCGTAGGGACGAAAGATTTTTCGCCCCTACAACGACGGCGAAATTCAGGCTCTACCATCGGCTTGCGTTAGTCGTCGGTTTCTAACCGACAGCGAGCGAACCCGAGGCTGAGCAGTTACATACCGTAAGAAAAAGGGATATGATGGGGTGGTGATGGGCGAAGCGCCTGTCGCTACCCCGTCTCATTTTTTACTTCGAAAATGCGTTTGTCCACGAAGGTCACGAAGGAACACGAAGAATCTTTGTGTATCTTCGTGTCCTTGGTGGATATTTTTCCATCTGTTCGTTAAAATGGTTGAGTAATCAGATCCGTGCGCAGTAACTTGGCCCAAATGCGCTCGCCGGACTTGAGTCGCTCGTGCACAATCGGTTGCCAGAGGGGGTGCAAATTGGCTACGACAGTTGGTCGGTAACCCCAGTCGCCCACTTGCTCACTGAGATAAGAGGGTGCAGATACCTCAAGAAAAATCACACTCACTTCGCACAGTAAACCGCGCGCTTCCTCTTCGATCAAATTGAGCAGGCGCGGCAACGCCAGGCTTGCCACATAGCTCGATTCAGCCCACAACTCGCGCGTCATCGCGACCAGATTCTCCACCTCCCACGCGGCAAACGCGATGATGTGCTTGCCCTCCAGCGCGATACGGTATCCTCCTGTACCGAATCGGCGGAGGGCTTCTTCGCGCGATAGGGGGCGTGCGAGGTTCTCGCGTTTAGCGATAGCAACCGCCAGTGCGTCCAGATCACTGCGGCGACTGCGGCGCACTTCGATTTGTAGTGGAGTTGCCGGCGTCGCGACTGCCGGCGCGGGTGTCGCGACTTCGGTGGGTGGTGTCACCGGCGCGGTGGCTGCCGGCGTGGGCGTCGCGACTTCGGTGGGTGGTGTCACCGGCGCGGTGGCTGCCGGTGCGGGTGTGGCGACTTGTTGGATGGGTGGTGTCACCGGCGCGGTGGTTGCTGGCGCGGGTGTCGCGACTTCGGGGGGTGGTGTCACCGGCGCGGTGGCTGCCGGTGTGGGCGTGACGACTTTTTCTGTTGGCGGAGAAGGTGGTACAGGCACACCAACGCGTGGTGTAACCGGTGCTGTTATGCCGTGTGCAGTATCTCCCAGCCACGCGCTCTTGTCACGCGCGGTCTCTGGGCGGATGGCTTGCCACAGACGCGTCACGAGCACGCGTGTTGTGGCTGGATCGCCGCTGTTGTCAATCACCACATCGGCGCGCCGCAGTTTGTCGTTGAACGAACCCTGTGCAGCAAGGCGCGCGCGCGCTTCCACCGCGCTCAGTTGTCGCGTGCGCATCACGCGTTCTATCTGTTTTTCGGCGGTACAGGACACTGCCCATAACGCATCGCACCATTGATCCATTCCGGTTTCAAACAACTTGATGGCTTCGAGAACGACCACAGGCTTGGTGTTGGCGCGCAAAAGGTCTTTGATGAGAGCCAGCACCGCGGGGTGGACGATGCTTTCGAGCATCTGGAGAGCAGCAGGATTGCCAAACACGCGCCTGCCCAACTGACGTCGGTCAATGTGTCCATCGTGCGTCAGAATTTGCACGCCAAAAGCATCCACGATGGCGCGCCAGACGGGAGTACCACGCCGCATAACGACGTGTGCCAGCAGGTCGGCGTCAATGCCATACGCGCCCAACTGTTCCAGCATCTGGCGTACGGTACTCTTGCCGCTGGCGAGACCACCAATCAAGCCGATGAGAAAAAAGTTTTTCACGCCCACCACCACAAGGTCAGCCGTATCATTTTAAATCCAGTTGATAACCCAGCGGAACAATCTCGAACCACGTCACACCGGGCTTGAGAGCATAAGGATTTCCCGCCGCGTCGGTGAATCGCCAGAACTCTTGTTCGCTCTGCCGTTGCCACTGTCCCTGCACCATCACCCCATCGCGAAAGAAGAGCGCGCTGCCTTGCCCGGTCAATGGAATGTACACCGAGACGGCGTTGTTAGCATCTTCGATAATGTTCGTGCGTTCGTGACGCGCGAACAGGACCACGATGTTCGATGCGCTGATGTGTGTTTCCACATCTTTGCCGGTCGTCACACAGTCCGCGCCGTGACCCCATTTGGCTGTGATGGGATGAATCTTGTCAATGTGGGGAGTGCCGAGGGGAGAATAGCGCAAGTATTTACCGCTCGCGCTATCATAGCGCCACTGGAGTTGTGACCAGGTGGGCCAGGGGGCTTTGGTCAAGGCGATGCTGGTGATGGGTTGACCGCTGGGCACCTGGGTGGAAAAGGTAAAACCATAGAGCGGCACCGCGGCTTCCCAACCTTTTTGCCGCAAGTACTCGCGAATTCGTGGCGCCGATGTGAGCAAGCGACCCTGATAGCCGCGCGTCTTGTCATAGCAGTACGCCGGCTGGTGATAATACTCGTCCAGATTGATCATCGGTGTTTGTTCAAAGAGCCAGCGCGTGCCGTTGCTGCCACCCGAAAACACCAACGCGCCGTCGAGCATCGGGACCATCTGAAAGTTGACAATGCGTCCGCTGCGAATCGGTCCGATCATCGGAGGGTCTTGACTCAGGAACACGGCACTAAAGCGTGTGTTGGCGTAGGCATTGTTGAGCAGGTCCACTAGTTCTTCAAAGACGAGATCCGCCTGACTTAGCCCGGCATGCCACTGATTGGTGCGAACGGTTTGTTCGTTGCCGATACGCACAACCAGCGGACGCCGTTGCAACAAGGCGGGGTCGGTCACCAATCCTGTGAGTGGATTGATGTTGGCGGGACGATTAGGAATGGGAATAGGCGGAAAAGGTCCAAATTTGGGCAGGAACGGTTGTGCCGCTTCGACCGGCGAGAGGGGCACAGCCACGCGCGGCATGCTAGAGGCGCTGGTCGCTGCCGCGGTGGGCGGTGCACTGGTGGCTGGCGCGGTCTGTGGCGTGTTCAGCACCAGCGGTTGCACATTCATCGGTGTCAGGGGGAGCGGCGTACTCGACGCGAGCGGTTGTGGTGTTATGGGAGTAGTTGGAGTGTGTGCGGGCACTGCTGGTGTTTCCGTAGCCATCCACGTTGTTGAGATGCCAGCGCGTGGTGTCCACGTTGGACGCGGTGTAGGAGTACTGATGTCCGCTTCGCAGGCGACCAGGCACGCAACGCCAAACAAAAGCGTGACGACGTGGCGGACAGGTGAAACCATCATTAACGTACCTCGTATCCAGAGATGTCTCAATTATATCGCAAAACGCGGGATTGGCAAAAGTGGCATTTCACGCATTGCACTTAAAACGCAAGCGGACACTACGTCCGCTTGCGTTTTTATGCTGGTGAGGATCGGATGTCTCTGCCAACTGCAAGTGCATCGCTGTTGCATCACGTGCCCGATTTATTTTTCTGCCAGCACGCGTTGCAATTCTTGTTTGAGTACCGGCATCACCTCGAACATATCTGCCACGATGCCATAGTCGGCGGCTTGAAAGATGGGCGCATCGGGGTCTTTGTTGACAGCGACGATCACTTTGGAGGAAGACATTCCGGCGAGGTGCTGAATGGCGCCCGAAATACCGAGCGCGATGTACAACTGGGGCGCTACCGTCTTGCCGGTTTGTCCTACCTGCGCGCCATAGTCAATCCAGCCGGCGTCCACCGCGGCGCGCGAGGCACCCACAGCCGCGCCCAGAATCTTGGCGATTTCGCGAATCTGGGCAAACCCTTCTGGACCTTTCGCGCCACGTCCGCCCGAGACGACGACTTGGGCTTCCGCCAGATCAACATCCACCGCCTCTTTCTTCACTTTTTCGACCACACGCGCGCGCGGTGTCACATCGGCTACAGCCACTGGTTCGATGGGCGCGGGCGCGGTATCTTGTGGTGCCGGCGGAAAGATGTTCGGGCGAATTGAAGCCATCACCGGCAATGTTTTGGCTTTGACGGTAGCAATGGCTTTGCCCGCGTACACGGGGCGCTTGAAGATGAGTGTGCCCTCCGTTACCTGAAAGCCGATGCAATCGGTCGCCAGGCTCCAGTCTAATTTAGCCGCCACCTGCGCCCCCAGTTCTTTGCTCCATCCTGTGGCGGGCATCAGGACGACAGCGGGTGCGGCGCGACGCAGTGTCTCGGCGAGTGTGGTCGCGAATACCTCCGGCGCGAAATATGCCAGCGCGGGCGAGTCGGCGCAGTACACTCTGGCGACGCCTGTCCTGGCGAGTGATTCAGCGCACGCGCCAACATTATGACCGATGACAAATGCTTCGATCGCGCCGCCCAAATCCTTTGCCATCTCTTTTGCGACAGTGACCAATTCATACGAAACTTTGCGCAGAGTGCCTTCGCGTTCCTCTGCCACGATAAAGATATTGTTTGCCATTTCGTCAACCCCTGAAATTGTGATGTGTCCATGAGCCAAAAGTTCAATGAGCCAATGTACCAATGAACCAATGAGCCAATGTACCAATGAATTAATGAGCCAAATGTTCAATGAGCCAATGTGCCAATGAACTAATGAGCCAAATGCTCAATGAGCCAATGTGCCAATGAACCAATGAGCCAAATGCTCAATGAGCCAATGTGCCAATGAACCAATGAGCCAAACCATTTGTTCATTTGCTCATTTGTTCATTTGTCATTTGCTCATTTGTCATTTGCTCATTTGTCATTCACTCATTTGGCTCATTGGCTAATTTGGTTCATTGGCTCATTGTCAAATGACCTTCGCCTCCTCGCGTAGCAAACGCACCAACTCTTTCGTTGCTGTGACAGCGTCGCCCGGGATTTTCTTGCCGGGGGGACGTGCGGGTGGTGGATCGAGGCGCAGTGTTTCTAATTTGGGCGCGAGCGTGGCGGGATCAAGTCCCAGGTCCTGGGCTTTCCAATCCACAATCGGTTTTTTCTTGGCGCCCATAATCCCTTTGAGCGAAGGATAGCGCGGTTCGTTCAAACCTTGTTGCGCGGTGATGAGGGCGGGCAACGTCGTTTCCGCAATGTCGCGGTCTCCATCCACCTCGCGCAAGCAGCGCGCCGATTTCTTGTCATCGGCAATGTCTAACTTGATGACCGAATTGACGCAGGGCAAGTTGAGCAGTTCAGCCACGCGCACAGCCACCTGGGCATTGTCTTCATCTACGGCTTGCTTACCTGCGAGAATCAAATCGTACTGCATTTTCTTGAGTGCTGCAGCCAATACCTTGGCGGTCACTGCCGCGTCGCCGCCGAGCAAGGCGGGATCGTTGATGTGCACTGCATCGTCCGCGCCGAGGGCAAGACCTTTGCGAATCGTTTCCTTTGCCTCTTCGGGACCAAGACACAGCAAGGTGACTTTGCCGCCGCCATACTTTTCGTTGATGCGGAGTGCTTCTTCTACACCATACTCGTCATACGGGCTGATGATCCATGAAATACCATCGGTGACCACCTTGCCGTCTTTGATCTGAATGCGCGTTTCGGTATCGGGCACGCGCTTGATCAAAACCACAATGTTCATTGTTACTCCTTTGTTGCGTGATATGAGTATGCGTCATACGACGCGAGTGAATTCGGATGGCGAGCGTTCACGGGGCGCGCCAGATGTCCCACACCAGCACAGGCGCGCCGTCACGCGCACCGTGTTGCGCCGACTGGATGCTCTGGTGGTGGGTTTTCCTCACGTGCGATTTTTGATGATCGTTTCGGGGGGTGGGGGAGCCGCTGCGGCTGACCCGGTGGGTTGTTCTGTGATTGACGTTGCTACAATCGCCGAGCCTTTTGGTGATTCAAGTGGCTGTTCCAGTGACGGTAGAGTAGCCGCTTGACTAGCCGCAACAGGCACGCCGGGTGGATCGGTGTTGGACGGCGCGCCGGGTTGAGGCGTTGGTTGTACAGAAGATTGAGGGGATAACGCAGCCTGGAGTGCCGGCGTTTGCGTAACAGCCGCTAGCGGTGAAGCGGGCAGCGGTGGTGTGGCAGACGAAGTCCGGCTCGGCCGTTCACGTTCGTAGCGATAAAAATAGTCCACGATGAACAGCACGACCAATGTAGTCACCAGTGCCACCATCCCACCGCTAAAAACCAGAATGAAATCGCGACTCATAAGCCCTCTCGATCCAATGGAGTGTGCGCCTCAATCTTTAAGTAACGTACGTGCGATGATAATCCGCTGCACCTGATTCGTACCTTCGTAAATCTGCAACAGTTTGGCATCGCGCATATACTTTTCGACTTTGTAATCGGCATAGTAACCATAGCCACCGTGCAATTGGACAGCATCGGTGGTGACTTGCATCGCCACATCCGAACCGTATGCCTTGGCGATGGCAGAAGCGTAGGCATACGCTTTGTTGTTGTCTACTAACCACGCGGCGTGGTACACTGCCAGACGCGCGGTCTCGACCTTGATTGCCATATCGGCAAGCATAAATTGCAAGCCCTGAAAATTGGCGATGGGTTGTCCAAACTGCTGACGTTCTTTCATAAACTTGATGGAGGCTTCTAGCGCTGCGCGTGCCACGCCAACGCCTGCCGCGCCGATGCCGACGCGCGTCCGGTCGAAGGTTTCCATCGCGATCTTAAAGCCGTTCCCTTCGCCGCCGATGAGATTTTCGGCGGGGACGCGCACATTGTCAAAGACCACTTCGGCAGTGTCGGAGGCGCGGTGGCCCATCTTTTCGCCCATATGTTGATGAGTGATACCAGCCGTATCGGCGGGAACAGCAAAGCACGAGATACCGCGATGCTTTTTCTCCGGGTCTGTCACCGCGAACACGGTGTACAACTGTGCCACGTTACCGTTCGTGATAAAATGCTTGGTGCCATTCAGGATGTACTCGTTGCCCCGTTTTTCGGCGCGCATACGCATCGCTGCCACATCGCTCCCTGCGCTCGGTTCGGTAAGACAAAAGGCTGCCAGACCACCATCGCGCGCAATCGGCGTGATAAACTTTTTCTTTTGCTCTTCGGATGCGGCGAGGTGGAGGGGGGTCAACGCCAGTTCATTCGCATTCGCGGCGGTGGCAAAACCGGCATCTGCGGCTGCAAATTCTTCGCCCACAATGCAGGCTTCCAGCCATCCCAGTCCACCACCTCCGTAGGCTTCTTCAATGGTAAGATTCAACAGACCGAGTTTGTGTGCCTTGGCAATCAGAGCGAAAGGATAGGTGCAGGTGCGATCGAGTTCCGCTGCCACTGGCGCCACTTCGCGTTGGGCAAAATCACGCGCAAGTTCCTGTAGTGCTTTTTGTTCATCAGTGAGTGACCAGTCAATCATCGTTGATTTTTCCTCCCCTGGTGTGCCGTCGCTGGGCTTTGTTCATCATTCTACCCTGTTCGTGGTGATGTGTCAAATAATCTGGGAGATTGGAGGTTGAGTTATGTTTGCATAAAGTCGCATAACAAGGCGTTGACCTGAGCGGGATATTCGTAATGCGGAAGATGCCCTGCCTTTTCGATGACTGCCAACCGCGCGTTAGGTAGCGCGTGGATGTGCGCTTGGGCGTGATGTAACGGGACCGCAGGGTCGCGCGTGCCGACGACAACCAGCGTGGGCGCGCTGATGCGTTCCAGCGGCGGCACTTGACTATCGCGCGGCGAGGCGAGCATCGCCACGAGCGCGTCGGCGGTGCCGCGTACGCGTAGCGGGCGCAACCGACGCGCCGCTTCGGCAGGATCGAAACGCGCGGGATCACCCAGCGCATCGCGCAGCGCACGCGCGCGTGTACGCGGATTCAGCATCACCCAGCCGATGAGCGCGCGCGGAACAAACGGGGCATATTGCGCAAGTTTAAATTGAGGCCGCAACGGTAGCAGGTACGTTGCCGGCGCGATCAAAACGAGTTTTTCGACGCGCGCGGGATAGGCGTAGGCAAAGTGCAGCGCGATCGCCGCTCCCAACGAATGCCCGACCAGACTCGCGCGCGCAATGTTCTGTGCATCCATGAACTCGCGAATCGAACGCGCAAACATCGCGAGCGAGTAGGTGGGTGTGGTCACGCGCGAGGAAAAACCAAAGCCAATCAAATCAATTGCCCAGACGTGATGGGTGGTGGCCAGCGCATCCATATTCGCGCGCCATTGCTCGGCAGAATCCATCAAGCCGTGAATGAGAATGATCGAAGAGGGAGGACGCGCGAGGGAGGATACCGGTGAGCGCGCGAGGTAATGGATACGCGTGCCATCGGCGAGGGTAACGAAATCCCCCTCCTCGGCATCGTCCAGCGTCAGCGTTTCCCACTGTGCCACGCGCCGATTGCCCAGCACGATCAAGGCGGCGGTCGTTGTGAGGAGGGCTGCCGCCGCGCCCAGAGCCATACCTGCTAATGGGTTCATTCTGGCATCATTCCTAATTTATCCGCCAACTCGCGCACGCGTTCTACGCTGCCAAACACATGCGGTGGATTATGCGATGCGCAAATGACCTCGAAATTCAATCTGGCAATTTTGCGGATACTGGCGCGCGCGGTGGCAAGATCGGCAGTGAAAATGTGTGGCATTTCGCGAAACTCGCCGGGTGTTGCCAGCAATAAATCGCCACAGAACAAATAGCCCTCGCGCAAAAGGCAAATGTGCCCCGGCGTGTGACCGGGTGTGTGAATGACAGTGAACCCGCCGATGCGATCACCATCGTGGACGTGTTGATCTACTTCCACACTCGCCACGTGACGCGTGAATCCGAAATTCATCAACGCATGGAGCAAACGTCCACTGAAATGACGGGGCGGACGGCGCGGCCGTTTACCCGAAATATAGTCCGCATCGCGCGGATGAGCATACACTTGCGCGCCCGTACGCCGTTTGAGTTCCCACAAACTCCCCACGTGGTCAAAGTGATGATGCGTCAGGACGATGCGTTTGACGTGCAACGGTTGCACGCCGATATTCGCGAGCGCGCTGATGATCTTGTCGGCTTTGCCCGGCATTCCCGCGTCAATCAGCGTGGCTTCGGGCGCGACGTAATACACGCGCGCACTGCCCGCGTTTTCGATGCAATAGACCCCTGTCTTGTCACCCACCTGGAAAATCATTTTTCGATTTCTGGATTGCCGATTTTCGATTGGCGAGTCAATCTAAAGTCGCCAATCAAAAACTATTCGATTCCCACAAACACATCTGTTTCAATCTCGTCCGCGACCAGCACACGCGACTCGGCGCGAATCAAAGTTTCGGTCGCCAGCGCGGCGCGGCGAAACTCGGCTGGGATTTTACTCCAGATACCGTTCGGATCTATTTGCGAAGCGTGACAAAAGAGCGCGCTCAACTTGACCTCCACATAGTCCGATACATCAATGCGCGTGGTGATCGCTTCGTCGGGTACAGTGCGCTTGAGGAATTCCCGCAGGGGCACGCCCAGGTCCCAGCCGGCGTGCAGCGCGAGTTGCGCCAACTGCTCAAACCGTTTGCACGGAAACGCGTTCCAATACAACTTGTGCACCGCCCAGGGTGCCAGACCCTCGCGTGTGATTTGCTCAGGAAAGATGCGCGCATCATCCGCCACCAGAAAAGCCACCAGCGCGGCTTGATGAATTTTGATGTGGTCTGGGTGTCCATAGCCACCCTGCGGATCAAACGTGAGCATCACGTGAGGTTGATGCCGCCGAATGAGGCGCGTCAATTTTTCGGCGACCTCGAGCACGTTCGCTTGCCACAGGGCGCGTGGGTCGTTGTTTTCTGGTGCGCCAAACATTCCCGAATCACGATAGTCGAGAAAATACACGTGGCGGATACCGATCTTTTCCGCAGCGCAGCGCAGTTCGGCTTCGCGCACCTGTCCCAGCGTTTCGGGCGTTGCGGCTACACCCGGCGCAACTTGGCCGGCTTCGCCGCGCGTGGCACAGACCAGCGTCACTTCTACTCCAGCCGTGGCGTACTTGTGCATCAAGCCACTGACCCCTTGCTCATCGTCCGGGTGCGCATACGCACCCAGCAAACGCTTTTCGGTATATGCCATCATCATCTCCTGTTCGTCATTCGTCCTTCGTCATTCGTCCTTCGTCATCCGTCATTTCCCACTCACCCAGAATAGCCACACCGCCATCGCGAGTGCCAGCGCGCCGGCGAATGCCGCGCCAAAAACTTCAACGATACTTCCCAGCACGCGCGCTGCCAGCGCGAACAGCAGCACCGCTATCAGGATCGGTGGACCGAACACACGTATCACGCGCAACGTCGCGCGTAACGCCGAGACATTGCGAGCAGGCATCAGATCGGTACGCGCGCCCAGAAAGATCCAAACGATCACACCTAGCCCCACGCCGCCCGCTAGCCCCAGCAGCCAGATTTCGAGATGAGCGCGCTGCAGCGACTCGGTAAAAGCGAACGCCAGAAGGAGCAGCGCCAGAAACGCGAGGACAGGCGAAACGTCCCAGCGGGCATTGATGCGTCGCGTACGCGTCGTGTGGGCGCGCGGTACGAACAACTGGATGAGATATGTTGCCAGAATAAGGATCACTAGTGTAGCAACGATCTGGTTCCACATCGCTTATGCCAACTGACGAATCGCGGGGAGGCGCCATAGCACGAGCAGACTGAATATCAAAGTAATCAAGCCGCCGAATGCTGCGCCGATGGGAATGCTAGAGTATTGTGCAAGCGTACCTGCCATCAACGCGCCAATCGGGAAAAAGCCGAGAAAGACCAGCGTGTACACGCTAATCACGCGTCCGCGCAGTTCATCGGGTACGAGCGTCTGAATCAAAGTATTTAACATTCCGTTCTGCACCATAAAGCCCATTCCCGCGAAAAAGAGAAAGACGAGCGCCAGGAAAAAGGAGGGCGAGAACGCCAGGCACAGTACCATCGTCGGAAAGAGGAGATTGCCAAACGTCAAGAGCATTCCCTTGCGGAACCAATTTCCCAGTGAGGCGACCGTCAATGCACCGGTCAACGCACCCAGGCCCACGCAGATCATCATCAAACTCTGACGAATTTCCGAACGCAAGAGGCCTGGCGTCACCGCGCTCAACACACTCGCCAGCGGTGTGGTTGCCAGCACAGAATTCAACATGGCGATCTCGTGATAAGGGTCCAGGACGTCGCGCGCGAACGCCGGAATGAGCGCCGAGTAGCCCATTGCGAACAGATTGGACACTGCCGCGAGCAGAATGAGGACCCGAATCGTCGTATGACGATAGATGTACCGCAAGCCCTCGCGCAGTTGCGTGAACGGCGAAGCAATCTGTCGTCGTGGAATGTACTGCGGCAGGTTCATCGCCAGGAGCGCGCTAATCACAGCGAGAAAACTCAAGCCGTTGAGCATAAAGCACCATGCGGGTCCCAGGAGTGCCAGCACGATGCCGGCAATGGTCGGACCTAAAACCCGCGCCGCGTTGAACATTGCCGAGTTGAACGCGATGGCGTTCATCAAATCTTCGCGCCCGACCATTTCGATGGTGAACGCCTGACGCGTCGGCGCGTCGAACGCTTGCGCCGTGCCGTTGATGAGCGCAAAGCAGATGATATGCCACGGTTGCACCCATCCCAAGAATACATCGGCGGCAAGCAGAAACGCCGTGCACATCATCGCCACCTGGGTCAGTAACAACAAGCGGCGCTTGGACATTCGATCAATCACGACACCTGCCCACAATGAAAATAACAACGTGGGCACCGCGCTGGAGAAACTTACAATGCCCAGATACATCGGCGAGCGCGTGAGTTCGTACACCAACCACGGTTGGGCGAGGTTCTGCATCCACGTACCGCTGAGAGAGATCAGTTGCCCGGCGAACCACAGGCGATAGTTGCGATGTTTAAAAGCGGCAAAGGTTTGCGCCAGCGAGACGCGTCGCGAGGCGCGCCAGACTGCCGATGCTTGAGGAGCCGTGACAGGATCAGCCATAGTGATTATAGAAGGGGCGAGGAAGACTCGCCCCTTTCCAGAGGAAATGTGCGGTCATTTTTTGAGCCAGCGCGTGCATCAGCGTTCACGCGCTCTGTCGTGAGGACTGGAGCGCGCGGGCTAATTCTGGATGAAGATGCCACGCGCCATTGATGTACACGTGCTTGTCCCACGGGAAAATGATGAGCGCGTCCGAAACCATACCGCTCACATCTGGCGGCGGCTGTGCCCAACTGTGACTCACTAAACTGGCGGTAACGACGCGCGCCGCGCCATTTTGCTTGATGCGTTGCGCCGCCAATACCAGCGTCTCACCCGTGTCCGCGATTTCATCTACGACCGCGACGATCTTATCGGCAACCTGTGTCGAGACGTCCACCTGCCAGATCGGTCGTGCAAAAGTCGGCTGGTCTTTGATGCGACGCGTGAGACGGACGGGAAAAAACTCACAGCGTAAACTACACGCCACGACGGTGGCAGGGAACAAGCCACCGCGCGCAATCCCAATCACCACTTCGACGCCACAGGGTGCCAGTTGCTCGGTCAGTCGGCGCGTGAGTTGTTCAAAACGTTCCCATGTGATTTCTTCGATACCGACGTGGCGCGCATCGTTGTAGGTTAATGTCATAGTGACCTCACAGTGGGCAAGACTCATGGGCGAGGAATTTCTTGCTGAACAGCGCTCATCCGACGCCCCATCAATTGATTTGGGCGCTCAAATAATTCTCCAGCCCCATCTGCTTGATCTGATCGAGTTGCGCTTCCAGCCAATCGAGATGCGCTTCTTCGTCTTTGAGAATCGCCTCGAGCAATTCGCGCGTCCCGTTGTCGCCACATTCGACTGCGAGACGGATGGCATCGTTATAGAGTGCGACCGCGCTCTGTTCTGCCATTGCATCGTTGCGGAGTTGCGCCTCGACATTCGCGCCGATGTGAATCTCGTTCAGCGTACTAACGATGGGGCGTCCCTCTAAAAACAGAATGCGCGCGATGTGTTGTTCGGCGTGTCTCATTTCCTGAATCGCGCGCTTTTCGATCACCTCGTGCAAACGTCCATAGCCCCAGTTGGCGCACATCTCTGAATGCACGATGTACTGATTGATCGCTGTCAGTTCTTCTGCTAGAAGCATGTTCAGACGTTCGATGATTTGCAAATTCCCTTTCATTGATTTCCTCCTTACTTTTCAAGTAACTGCTCAGCCCGCGTTCACTCGCTGTCAGTGAGAAACCGACGGCTAGCGTAAGCCGATGACTGAGCCTGAATTTCACCGTCGTGCCCCGGGAACAACCCCACTCATCCCCCTGCCCCCTTCTCTCCCCGCATAGCAGGGAGAGAAGGGGGAAAGGGGAGCGGGGGAGTGGGCGGGCGGCGAAGCCGCCCGCCCACTCCCCACTCCCTTGATTCCCCCTCCCCACGCCGCAGAGCGGCGTGGGGAGGGGGCG
>DAOTYB010000196.1:0-7645 GCA_034435315.1 Anaerolineae bacterium
CGAGTTGCTGGACCTGCTCGTGTCCGATTAGAACGTCTACCTCTCTCGTCGCAGTTCTGGTTCAATGCCACTCGCAAGAGAGGTTGATTTTGCGCGCCCTCATGCGGGCGTACAATCTCTGTTTCTCGCCAATTGTTGCCAAAGTCCAGACGGTTTATTCTTATGCGGAAGCGCGCGAACGGCTTGCTGTCTTGCTCGAGCGGGCATTAACTGAGGGGCAAGTCAGGTTGAGAAGCCGCGATGGTCGCGTGTTTATTATTCGACCCGAACGCCTTGAGAAAACTTCGCCCTTTGAAGTGCGAAGTGTTAAAACTACCGATTTCGAGAAATGATATTCTTGCGGCCATTCGGGAGAGTCGCGCAAGGTTCTCGTAAAACATGAATGCGCCCACCATGCGCATCCAGCCGACCGCTTTGCTCGCTGCGCTCGCTTCGCGGTGAAGCGC
The DNA here is from genome assembly GCA_034435315.1 of Anaerolineae bacterium. Lineage (GTDB taxonomy): Bacteria > Chloroflexota > Anaerolineae > UBA4142 > UBA4142 > VGOB01. Next base: position 447 of record DAOTYB010000196.1, read on the forward strand.
GTGCCGTTAGTCTGCGCAACGCGGTTCAATGACACGTGAAATCAGCAAGGTGAACGAAAATGCTTCTGTGGTGAGATACAGAGATCCTGGCACTGGCTAACTCGTGCATCCAACGGAGGAAACACAGATGAAAAACCATCCTGTTCTCTGGTTCTACGTTCTGGCTTTTGCGATTGCTTGGCTGGGCTGGTTGCCGATGGTGGCAGGCTCACGCGGCATTGCGCCATTCAATCATCCCATTTTTCCAATGTTGCTCTTGCTACCAGCGGTGGGTCCGGGCTTGGCGGCTATAATTGTGACGGCAGCGACCGAGGGAAAAGCGAGTGTCAATCGTTTACTCAAGCCGCTGGTGCAGTGGCGAGTGGATGCCAGATTATTGGTGATTGCCGTGATTGCCCCGGCGCTGCTCTTTCTGGCGGCGCAAATCGTGACGCAAGTGCTTGGACTGACAGCCACCCCAGGATTACCAACGGACAATCTTATCGGGATGGTTATCGCCGTGTTCGTGATGGCGGTATTTTCCAACACCTGGGAAGAAATCGGCTGGCGCGGGTTTGCCTTACCGCGTTTGCAGCAGCAGCACACCGCGTTCGTTGCCACGTTGATTGTCGGCGTGTTATGGGGATTGTGGCATCTGCCGCTTTTCTTCTGGCTGGATAATCCAATGTCGAATTATCCTTTCTTACCTTGGTTTATTGGTACGATTGCGCTATCCTTCATCTACACCTGGTTATACAACACAGCGGCGGGAAGTCTGCTTGTGGTGACGCTTTTTCACGTTTTCTCGAACACGTTCGGTGTGGTCATCTCAGGTGTGTCTGTGACCGCGCTAGCCATCGTCTATATCGCAGTGGCACTGGTACTGGTGGCAGTTTTTGGAAAAGATCATCTGGCACGGCGAGAAAGAGTGCGCGCGAGTTAATTCCTGCCCGGGGATGCGCTCCACGCGGGAATCGAGTTTTCGCCGGCCCTGCAACAACACCAGACCGATTTAACGAATAGCCGCATCTCTCGAAAAGTATATGTTATCCACCGGTATTGACTTGATCGAAGTACACCGTATCGAATCCGCGATCGCGCGCTATGGTCAGCGATTTCTGACGCGTGTGTTTACAGCGTACGAGTTGCAACACTGCGGTGGACAAGTGTATCAACTGGCAGCGCGCTTTGCGGCAAAGGAAGCCGTGAGCAAGGCACTCGGTACCGGTATGAACGGTCTGGCGTGGCGTGACATCGAGATTCGCGCCGATGCGCACGGCAAGCCGATTGTTCACCTCAGTGGACGCGCGGCACAACGCGCGACCCAATTGAATCTCAGACATTTTGCACTGAGTCTATCGCATACGCGCGAACACGCGATCGCGCTCGTGGTCGCGGAGTGATGAAAATGGAGGTTAAACTACAATGACTTTTCAAGAAGCCGAAAAAATCTACAAAGAGTTGCGCGCTCAACACGAGGCGGGCAAACTCAGCGATGCCACGTTCGAAGCCGAAGTGGGTAAACTGCGTTTGCAAGACGCGCAGGGTCGTTGGTGGCAGATTGGTGTGCAAACGGGCGAGTGGTATGTGCACGATGGTCAAAAGTGGAACAAAGCCAAGCCCCCGGTCACACCGAGCGAACCTGTGTCTGCACCACAACCAGATATTACCGCGGTGTTGGCGCGTCCCGGTGCTCCGACGCGCCCTGCAGCACCCAAAGCCGAAAAAGCCGAACCGGCGAAGAAAGAATCTCCGCCCAGAAAAGAAGCCGCTCCCAAAAAGGAAGGGATTAGCGCGTTACCCGCGCGCCTCTTCTCCGCGATGCCGGCTGGACGCGGTGGAGCAGGCTTGTCGCGCAACGCGTTGATTGGTATCATTGCAGGAGTCGCGGTAGTGTGTGTCATTCTGGCGATTGGAGGATACGCCTTGCTCCAAAGTGGTGCAGGTGGGCAAGTTGCGCGTGTGAACACACCAACACCCACGCGTGGCCTGGCGTTGCCGACCTTACCACCATCGCCTACCCTGGTCAGACCCACCGATACGCCATTGCCTCCGCCAACTCCTGTGGTGACCGCGACACTTGCGTTGCCACCCACGCCGACAGTCGCGCGCCCAGTAGTTGCACGCACGCCTACGCGTACCCCCACGCGCGCCCCTCAACTCTCACCCACACCTAGTGCACCACCCGGGGTGTACGTGCTAAAATTGGAGACGGTACCCCCCAGCGTGGATATTGGGGCCGGACCGGTCAAAGTGGGTTTCAAGTTGACATTGTTAAATTCTACCGGGACAGTGCAGACCCGCAAGAAATGGTTTGTGCGCGTGTTTGCCGCACCAGAACAGACCACCGGCGATACGGCCTTTCGTAACTCGTACGGTGAATCGCTCAAGTTGGATGTGAACATCGGCACAGGCACGGTAGAAATTACCACGCCCGAACATGTGCAGTTTGGCCCGGGACGCTGTACCTATGTCGCTGTGCCTTACTACACGGATGAGAACAACGTCGCCGTGCCCTTCAAGACACTTCAAGGGAATCCCTTGTATCACTCTTTCAAAGTCTGTCAGTAGAACGCGCGGCTGTCCGTTGTTAATCTGTAATCGCTCAGTTGTGCAAACACTGAGCGGAAACACCGCGCGCGCGCTCGCAGAGTCGCTTGTCTCGATTCTGCTCGCGTCTGAACGGACACCCTCATCTAAACACAAAGACCCGATGTGTCAGCATCGGGTCTTTGTGTTGGGTGGAAATCTTATCTGGAGGTGACGACGTATCGCACCAGACCATCGCGCGCCTCGCGCCGCACGCGGTTCTCCGCTTCCAGAATATCCAGATGACCAATGATCTCCGATAACCCCAGGAAGATGCCGACTGCTTCAAGGTTGGGGAAAAAGATGTTGCATAATTCGTACGCTGTACTCGCACAACACGCCAGTTGTTGCTCGATCTGAGTCAAACGCGTGCGATGAAACGCCAGACGTTCTGCTACCAGCGCGCGCACATCTTCGATGATCTCGCCGTGAGCCGGCAGTGCGCGGTGCACCTCCAACTGCGCGACCTTGTGCAGGGAGGCAAGATAGTTGACCAGCGCGCGTGGTCGCGCGTGTTCCCCGCGCGCTGGCGGTTCGAGTACCGGGTTCGAGGTAATGTTGCGCAGCAAATGGTCGGACGAAATCAAAAGGCGTGACTGTGGCTCGTACAAACAGAACAAACCACTCGCGTGCCCCGGTGTGTAGATGACGCGCCAGACATCCTCGCCGAGTGTGATGCCATCACCATCGTTGAGTGGAACAAAATGCCCGGCGGGGATGGCGGTGGCGTATCGCATCACCGCCGCCATTCCCAGCGCCGTTGCCTCTGCCAGCGCGCGCGGTACACCGTTCTGCGCAAAGATCTCTTGATAAAACGCGCGCTGCTGAATTTCCCTCTCAAAATCGGTGAGCCACCAGCGATTACGTTCGTGTGACCAGACGCGCGCGTCGGAGGCGGCCACGATGGACGCCGCCAGTCCAAAATGATCCACGTGCGCGTGCGTCACGATGATGCGGTCAATGTCCTGAAAGGTACAGCCGTGCTCCTTCAGGGCATCCCGCAAAGCGTTATAGGTTGCCGGATGATTGGGTCCCGTATCAATCAAGGTCAATTCGTCCCCTTCGGCAAGATAACAATGGATGGGACCCACCGGAAAGGGTGTGGGGACAGTCAACGTGTGTAAATAGTTTAAGATGTTTGCCTCCTTGCATAGGGCTGTCGCAACTTTCAACCGCGCGCTCTCACAAACGTTGCTGCGACTGCTCACTTGACTTGTAGCGTGGTTAACAGCACGGCATCATCCACGCTTTCTGCCACAGGTAAACGTTCGCCCGTTGCGCTGTCGTACCAACCGACGCGCAGGACGTACGTGCCGGGTGTTAAGGCGCGCGCGGGGCGTAGCGTGTACACGTCACGCACCATTTCATACGCTGCCCAGCGCGTCGTCGGATAAATGCCGCCGAGTGGTTCACGATCGTCTTGAGCGATTTTTTCGCTGCTGGCTGTTTCCAGATGGACAAATGCTGTGTACCGTCGCGCCAGCGCGCGTTGTGCCTGCCACACAATCGTCAGGTTCAGCGGGTCGGTGTTCCAGTCCTCTGGCAGACTCCAGCCAATCAGCGTGAGCGCATCGCCAAACTGCGCGGTCTGCCGATGTGCCAGCGGCGCGAAGGTGTACAGTTCATACTTGCCGATCGTGCGCGTGCGCGCATAGTAGTGATCCAGCGTAGAGACGAATTGCCGCGTGAAGCGCCGATAATGTTCCACATTTTCGCGTGTGCCACGTTCGAGAATGACCAGCGCAAACTGCCCGTCGCGCAAACCATTCAACTCCCACTGTTGATCCCATTTGTCACTCTGCGCCAGCGCGCTGTACTGAAAGGTGTAGTACACGACCGGTTTGCCACTGGTCACCAGCGCGCCCATATCCTCCGAAATAATCAGACCCGAGGTGCGCGCGAGCACGCGCGCCAGTTCCTCGTTTGCCGGCGTATCGCGCGCGATCAAATCCGCCGCGATGCGTGGATCGTGCCACATCAGCACGAGTTGGGCGAAAAGCAACAGAGGGTAGAGAGCCGGCGTCAGGAGGCGGGAGGCAGGTGGCAGGAGGCGGTAGGCAGGTGGCAGGAGGCGAGAGATGTAAGATGTGAACCCCGAAACCTGGAACGTGAAACGTGAAACGTGAAACGTGAAACCTGAAACGTCAAGCGTGAAACCAGCGAACACACACACAATCGCCAGTGCCTCGAAGAAATAATTTTCCCACGCGCCCACACGTCCCGCCATCACGAGCGCGGCGAATGTGGTGACGGCGTACCATTCCAGCGCGCCCATTTGTTTTGCGCGCACGCGCGCCGTCCAACTCCACAACGCGAGGAGCAGCAGAATCGGAAAGGTGCTGACGAAATTTTGCACTAGCGTGCCCAGTTGTTCTAGTAAGAACACGGTCGCGTTCGACTCGATGATGCCAAAGGTGAAACCGCCGCGCGTGACCACATCGAGCGCGAGGTACAGCGCGCTACCCAGTGTGCCCAGCGCGAACGCAAATGCCAATGCGATGCGCCGCCCGCGTTGCCATAGCGTCAAGAACGCGGCAAGCGGTGCGGCGATGAGCGAGTGTTTGGTGTAGAGCGCGAGCAAAAAGAGCACCGTGAGGCACAGAACGTAATGCACAACAGTACGGCGGTCGGCGGTCGGCGAGTGGCGGTCGAATTTCCACAGAACATACACCCCGGCGAAAGCGAACGCCAGCCCGATCAAATCCACGCGAAAGAGTGGAATCCAGTGGTAGATGTACGGTGAACCGAAGAAAAACAGTGCCGCCAGTATGCCCGCGCGCCGGTCGCGCGTCTCACCGTAGACAAGGTGATAGATGAGCGCGGTCACGCTCAGTGCTGCCACGAAATTCAACAGTCGTCCACTTGAATAGCCATCGCCCAAAAGCGGCATTAGCATCGCGGCAAGCAGCAGCGCGACAGGCGGATAGTTGCTCGACGCGTACGGAAGATCCGTCAGCCCTTTGTAAATCGGCTGACCGTGCGCCAGTTGGCGCGCGAACCACAGGACGATGCCTTCACCATAGTCCAGTTGGTAAGGATACATCAATCCAACGATGCCGAGCCACAAGGTCAACGCGAGATAAACCAACAATCCCAATCCAACACTACACCACGCCAGTCGTGTGAGCGCGTTCATACCGCTTTTAAATCACCTGTTCTCTTTCCAGTTCGGCAATCTGCTCTGGCGAATAGCCCAACAGTTCCGAAAGAATCTGCCGGGTATGCTGACCGCGCAAAGGTGGTGGAATGTGCGGGTCAGCCATTCCTTGCACTTTGACCGGATTTCCCAGCATCGGCAGTTTGCCGATCGTTGGATGCTCCAATTCGATAATCATTCGACGCGCGCGAATTTGTGGGTCGGAGACGACGCGATCAATCTTGTTGATCGGTCCCCAGGGTACGCTTTCGGCATCCAGTCGCGCTTGCCATTCGTCGGTGGTACGTTGGCGAAACGCCTCTGCCAGCAAGGGTACCAGTTGGGCGCGATTTACGCGACGCGCATCGTTCGTGATAAAGCGCGGATCGTCAATCAAATGTGGCAATTCGAGCGCGCGACACAAGCCCTGCCAGAATTTTTCGGTGAGCGCGGCAGCGACCAGATAGCCATCTTTGGTCTGGAAGGCCTGATACGGTACGATCGCCATATGTTCAGTGCCCTGTGGACCTGGATTGATGCCGTCGCAGAAAAAGTACTGTGCCACATACGTCAAGAGCGAAGTGAGACAGTCCAGCAATCCCAGATCAATAAAGCAGCCTTCCCCGGTTTTTTCTCGATGATAGAGGGCGGCGGCAATTGCAAACGCGGCGTACATTCCTCCTGCCAGATCGCCCATCGCGATACCCATTCGCGCCGGATGCTCACCAGTGCCGGTGATGCTCATCGCGCCAGAGCGACCTTGAATCGCAATATCGAACGCGGGGCGATCGCGATAGGGTCCGGTTTGACCAAACCCGGAAATCGAACAAGCAATGATACGTGGGTTGATTTGCTTGAGGGTCTCGTAATCAATCCCCAGTTTGTGCATCACGCCGGGTCGAAAATTGTCGTAAACGACATCCGAAACTTTGACCAGTTGGTAGAAAATCGTACGTCCACGCTCTGTCTGTAGATTGAGGGTCATACTTTTTTTGCTACGATTGGCGCTGATAAAGTACGCGCTTTCACCCTGTAGAAAATGCGGTCCCATTAGCCGCATCGGATCTCCTTCTAGCGGCTCGATCTTGATGATCTCTGCTCCCAGGTCTCCCATCATCATTGTCCCGAACGGTCCTGCAAGCATATGCGACAGATCCAGAATGCGCGCGCCGGTTAACAAACCTTGCATCAACTTGTCCTCCTTAGACGATTGAAATTCTGCAAAAAACAGACGAGATGAGACATCTCGCCTGTCAGTAGCGTCATTGTGGAATACATTATATACAAAAGTTCCGATCGCGCTAAAATCTGGATGCTGAGTGATTACGAATTTGCTAAACTGGGAGAGGTATGCTATACCCGGAACGGGCACAAACTTTCATTAGACATTATCGGAAATAAGGAATTGCCTTTCTCTGGTGCGAGCGGCGTTCCGTTCTGAAATTGTGCAACCCACATGCAATTTCCATTGCCAGATCGGCAAATTCGTCTTTGG
>DAOTYB010000197.1:0-8470 GCA_034435315.1 Anaerolineae bacterium
CGACAAAGAGTTCTTTGTTCTCCATGGTTCCTCCTTTTCATTTGAGTCCTGTCTGATATGCGGGCTTGGTAGCCCCAGCAACCGTTCGGACTATGGAGATGGGGACACGGCGACCAGCTCTCCCGCGGTGTGGTCACCCGAAGGGGGACGGCCTACCGTGCCCGCTTACTCTCTTCACATTATATCACATCACATTTCGCATCACATTATATCAGCAGGGGGCAGGGGGATGAGTGGGGTCAAGCCCGTACTGTGCAAACCAACATGAAAGTTTGCGACCGTTGATAGTTCCCATTGCCGACACTGGTTAAGTTGACGCATATGGGAGGAATGGGTGAGGTGTCGGGCGGCGCAGCTGCCTGCCCATACCCCTCCTTCCTTCCTCTGCTCCCCGCTCTGCGGGGAGAGCAGAGGGCAGGGGGATGAGAGGGTTATCCGTATGGGCAAAAGATTTTCGCCGTACAACGACGGTGAAACAACGAGCACCGTAACCTTCCAATCGTGGAAAAGACTTTTGGGATACGTAACGCAAGGGAGCCGGTATGAGCGTCACAGTGAATCTTTTTCTTACCTGCCTGGGCGAAAATTTTTTCTCGGACACACTTAAGGATATGGTGCGCGTTCTGGAGCGACTGGGGGTGCGTTGTGAAATGCCCGATGGGCAAACCTGTTGTGGGCAGCCGTTGTACAACAGCGGTTTTCACGGTGCCGCGCGCCTGCCCGCGCGTCAGTTCGTTCAGGTGTTTAGCCGGACGCAAGGTTACATCGTGGCGCCCTCCGGTTCGTGCGTGGATTTTGTCCGTCATCATTATCCTGAATTATTTCCGGCAGGTACTCCCGAACATGCGCGCGTGCAAGACATTATCGCGCGCACGTACGAATTTTCCGAGTTTCTTGTTCACGTCCTCAATGTCACCGATGTAGGGGCGTACTTTCCGCACAAAGTGACCTATCATGCCTCGTGTCATCTCCTGCGTGGTCTGGGTTTGCGCGAAGAGCCGAAACAACTGTTGCGCGCGGTCAAAGGGCTGGAACTGGTCCCGCTCAACGACGAAGAAACCTGTTGTGGTTTTGGTGGCGTGTTCAGCGTGATTTATCCCGAAGTTTCCAGAGCAATGATGGAAGCCAAGGTGAACAACATCGTGGCGAGTGGTGCAGAATACATCGTGGCTGGTGATGCGGGTTGTTTGATGAACATTGCGGGCGGCTTGCAGAAAATCAGTTCGCCGATTCGCGCCTTGCATCTGATTTCCGTACTGGCGCAGTAAGCGCGCGCCGTATGCTATACCCGGCACGGGCACGAACTTTTATTTTGAGTAATTACTCTCGTGCCATCATCGAGGCACCATCGCCCCACCTCCTTGCCTCCTCCCCACGCCGCTCTGCGGCGTGGGGAGGGGGAATCAAGGGAGGAATGGGGTGGTGGCGGGCGGCGAAGCCGCCCGCCACCACCCCATCCTCATCCCCTTCTCTCCCCGCAAAGCGGGGAGAGAAGGGGCAGGGGGATGAGTGGGGTCAAGCCGTACTGTGCAAACCAAAATGAAAGTTTGCGACCGTTGCGGGTATATGAAAGGGAGAATCTCTCCGATGCATATTCCAGAGCGGATTGACTTTAGCGTCAATGTCCAGAACGTTTCGCCGCAGATTCCTCACTCCGTTCGTCGAGCCACCACGCGATTCCTGGGCACGCGGCAAGTCGTTGTGGATGTGTTGGGCAACGAACGCTGGCAAGCCTTACGTCAGGCGGGTCACGCGATTCGTTTGCATACGCTCGAGCATCTCGATTATTATTTGACGCGATTGGAAGAACGGGTCGAGGCGGCGGGTGGCATTGTGCACTGGGCGCGCGACGCCGCAGAGGCGCGCCGCATCGTTCTCGATTTGACGCGCGCGCGCGGCGTCCGTCGCGCGGTCAAAGTCAAAAGTATGGCGACCGAAGAAATCGGCTTGAATCATACCTTGCAGGAAAATGGCATTGCAGTCGTCGAAACTGATCTGGGTGAGTTTATCATCCAACTGGCGGGTGTGGGTCCATCGCACATTATCGTTCCAGCGGTGCATTTGACGAAAGAAGGCATTGCCGATTTGTTCACGCAGAAACTGGGTGTGCCCGCGCCGCCCGATCCGTTGCAATTGTGTGCGCTTGCGCGCACGCGCTTGCGCGAGGAATTTCTCGCTGCCGATGTCGGCATTTCGGGCGCCAACTTTCTGGTGGCCGAAACGGGCACACTCGTCATCGTCACGAACGAAGGCAATGGACGAATGTGTACCACACTGCCACCGCTACATATCGCGGTGGTGGGCATTGACAAAGTGGTCCCCGACCTGAATGCGCTGAATGTGCTGTTGAAACTGTTGCCGCGCAGTGCGACGGGACAAAAAATGTCTGCCTATACCTCGTTCATCACTGGACCGCGTCGCACGCCGCAGGAGGGGGGACCGCAAGAGTTTCACCTGATTCTCCTCGATAATGGTCGCACGCGCATCTTGTCCGATCCGCTGCTGCGCCAGACGCTCTTGTGTATTCGCTGTGGCGTGTGCTTGAACGTGTGTCCAGTGTACAATCACGTCGGAGGACACGCGTACGGCTTTGTGTATTCCGGTCCCATCGGCGCGATGCTGTCCACGCAATTGCTGGGTGTACGCACGGCGGCTGATCTCCCGTTCGCTTCCTCGCTCTGTGGCGCGTGTGCCGAGTACTGTCCCGTCAAAATTCCGATTCCCGAAATTTTGTTGCGCTTGCGTCGTCGCGTTGTCGAAGGGGACCGCATCGAAAACGCAGTGGCGCCGCTGACGCTTCGCGCGAGCGCGCGCGTGGGCGCCATCACCTTGCGTCTCCCCTGGTTGTACGCCATCGGCACGCGGATACTCGCGTTCCTGCAAAAGCCCTGGCAGCGCGATGGGTGGCTGACGCATTTGCCGCCGCCGCTCCAGCGCTGGACGATGGTACGCCCACTGCCGGCATTCGGGGCAAATTTCCGCGCGTGGTTCCGCCGCCGACCGAAGTGATCGTCATCCGTCCTTCGTCCTTCGTCTTTCGTCATTTCAGAGAGAACACTATGAACACTCGCGAACAAATCCTTACCGATATACGAACCGCGCTACAACGCGACTCGCAGTCACCGATTCAACCGCTTTCCGCGTCTGCGCGCGTGGCATCGCGCGTGCCCGGCGATGCAGCAGCGGAGATGCAAATGTTGTTCAACGAAATCACCAAATTGGGCGGAGTGGCGCGACACGTACCTGCAAGCGAACTGACGCGCGCGCTCGAGCAACTCGTTCAGGAGCAACAGATTCGCCGCGCCACATGTTGGAACACGCCGGAACTTGCCGCGCTGGATGTGCCGGCGCGCTTGATGCAACTGGGAGTGCAACTGGTTGCGCCGCACGCTGACTCGCGCGCGCTGGCAGAATGTGATCTGGGCGTGACCGGCGTGGACCTGGCATTGCCAGAAACAGGGACGCTGGTCTTGCGTTCGTCGGCGGACAAGCCGCGCGCGGTTTCGTTGTTACCGCGTGTGCATCTGGCATTGCTCTCGCCTGCTGCCTTGTGTGCGGATCTCGATGCGGTCTTTGAACAAGTCAAAGGAGAAGGTTATTGGGTGTTCATCACGGGTCCCAGTCGTACCGCCGACATTGAACTGACGGTGACGATTGGTGTGCACGGTCCCAAAGCGTTATACGTCTGGAACATCGAGAGGTAAGGGAATGATTCAGGGTATCGAAATTCTCCAGTCCCCTCAGTATAAAGCCAAACTGATGCAATGTATTCATTGCGGTCTGTGCTTGCAAGCGTGTCCCACCTATGCGGTGTTTGGAACCGAAATGGATTCGCCGCGCGGGCGCATTGCGCTGATGCGTGCAGCAGCGGAAGGGCGCATTGGGCTGGAAGAATTTACCAACGCGTTTACCAAACATCTCAGTCTGTGTCTGGCGTGTCGTGCGTGTGAGACGGCGTGCCCTTCGGGCGTCCAGTACGGCATTTTGATTGACGGCGCGCAAGCCGCGATAGCGATGAATCGGCGTATCGGTGTGGTCGAGCGATTCATCCGCTGGCTGGGCTTGCGTCAATTGATGCCCAACGTAGGTTTGCTGAAACTGCTGGCGCGCGCGCTATGGCTGTACGAAGTCACGGGTGTCCAGCGCATCGTGCGCGCGCTTGCGCCCGCCGTTCTGCCGCGCCCTTTGCGCGCGATGGAAGCGATTTTGCCCCCCATCGAACCGCGCTATCGCGATTATCGCGCGCCTGCGCCAGCCATCGGCGAAAAACGCGGCGAGGTGGCTTTTTTCATCGGTTGCATTCAAGAAGCGTTCCTCGCGCAAGTCAACGAAGCGACGGTTCGTGTGTTGCAGCGCAACGGCTACGAAGTGCATTTTCCCGCCGGGCAAACGTGCTGCGGTGCGGCACACATCCATCAAGGCGAGCACGCGCTCGCGCGCGAACTGGCGCGACGCAACATTGACGCGTTTCTGGCGCGCGACTATGAGGCGATCATTTCAAACGCGGGAGGTTGCGGCGCAACGCTCAAGGATGAAATCGTGCATCTGTTTCACGACGATCCGGTGTATTTCGAAAAAGCCAAAAAGTTTGCGGCAAAGGTCAAAGACATTTCCGAGTTTCTGGTCACTCACCTGCACGTTCCACCGATAGGGACGCTTAATGCGCGTGTCACGTATGTAGATTCGTGCCACTTGCGTCACGTCCAAAAAGTCGTCAAGCCGCCGCGCGAGTTGCTCCAGCGCGTTCCGGGGATTCAACTCATCGAACTGAAAATGCCGGATCGGTGTTGTGGCAGCGCGGGCGTGTACAACATCGTGCAAGCCGAGACCGCTGATGCCATCCTTGATGCCAAGATGCAGGACGTCGCCAGCACCGGCGCCGATTGGATTATCGTCAGCAACACCGGTTGCCATATGCAACTCATCGCGGGCGCGCGCAAAGCCAGACTGAAGATGCCGGTGTATCACGTCGTTCAGGTGCTGGATATGTCGTATCGGGTCAATGAGCCAGTGAGATAATGAGCCAATGAGCCAATGAGCCAAATCTCTCTCCTGCGAGGAGTTTTCGATGGTAGCGATGAATGCCCCTTTGGATACGCTAACACAACACTTTAAGCGTCATCAAATCATCGTCGAGCGCGTTGAGCGAATGACCTATGATGGCGACGCGAGTTTAGAGCGCGGGATGCCGGATGGTGTGTTGCTGGTAGAGAATAGTGAACAGGTGCGTCAAGCCGTGCAGTGGGCACGGAGGTATGGCGTGCCGCTGATCGCGCGCGGCGCAGGTACGGGCTTGTCGGGTGGAGCGGTAGCGAGGCGTGGTGGTCTCATCATCGAATTCGCGCGGATGAATCGCGTTCTCGAACTCGATTTGGTGGGACGCAGCGCAGTGGTGGAACCCGGCGTCGTCAATCTGGTTCTTGACGAGTTGGTGAAAAGCCAGGGGTTGTATTTTCCGCCGGATCCTGCGAGCGGTCGTACGGCGACGATTGGCGGGAACATCGCGGAAAATGCCGGCGGTCCGCATTGCTTCAAGTATGGCGTGATGACGAATTATCTCACCGGTCTCCAGGTGGTGTTTGCCGACGGGCGTCAGGTTCAACTCGGCGGACGCGCCCTGGACTATCCCGAGTACGATTTTGTGGGATTGATAACGGGCAGCGAGGGCACTCTGGCTCTCATCACGCAGGCAAGTGTACGCTTGCTCCGTAATCCACCTGCCGTCAAAACGATGATGGCTTCGTTTGATTCAGTCGAGCAGGCAGGGCAGGCAGTTTCGGCGGTGATCGCGCGCGGTTTCGTTCCTGCCACGATGGAGATGATGGACCAAAAGATGATGCGCATCATCGAAGACTATGCGCATGCGGGTCTGCCTGTCGAAGCCGGTGCCGCGCTGATTATCGAGGTGGATGGTTATCCCGAAAGTGTTTCGCCTCAGATGGAACAGGTGGCGGCGATCTTGCGCGCGCACGCCGCGCAGAATCTGCGCATTGCGCAGACATCGCAGGAGCGCGAACTCATCTGGTATGGACGCAAGAGTGCGGCAGGTGCGGTCGCGCGCCTGGCGCCGGCGTACTATTTGCTGGATGGCACCGTGCCGCGCAGCAAACTCGCGGCAACGCTTGCCGCTATCAATCGTTTGTGCGAAGCCAGCGCGCTACACGTCGGCTATGTCTTTCACGCGGGCGATGGCAATTTGCATCCCTTCATCCTCATCCCCAATCCTCAAGACACCGACCTGATGCACCGTATCCATGCGGTTGGTCATCAAATTATGCAACTGTGTGTGGAGATGGGCGGCAGTATCACGGGTGAACACGGTGTCGGGAGTGAGAAAAACGAGTTTATGCCTTTGATGTACACGTCGGCGGAACTGACCGCGATGCACGACATCAAGCAAGTTTTCGATCCGCAGAACATTTTGAATCCCGGCAAAATCTTCCCCGCGGTGATGCCCGCGCTGGAGGCACCAGCTGTGCCTGCTGAAGCGCCGTCTTCGCCCTTTGCACCTGACGATGGGGAACAAGCCGCGCGGGCGATTAGCGCGTGGCGCGCGCAGGGTAAACGCATTTTCATCACCAGCGATGGCGCGATGCGCGACGATGGCGTGATTCTCTCGACGAAGAATTTGCGTGGGATTGTCACCACTGCGCTGGAGGATTTGTACGTTACGGTGCGGGCAGGCACACGCCTCGCCGATTTGCAAGCCGAACTGGCGCCGCATCAGATGTGGGTGCCGCTCGTGTCGCCTTATCCAGAGGCAACGATCGGTGGTCTCATCGCGACGAATCTGAATGCACCCCTGCGGATGAGATACGGTGGCATTCGCGATCTTCTGCTGGCGGCGCACGTCGTCCTGCCCGATGGGCGAGTCATCTGGGCGGGACGTCCTGTGGTCAAAAACGTGGCGGGGTACGATTTACCCAAGTTGTTTGTGGGGTCGTACGGTACGCTGGGGTTGATTGTGGATGCCACCCTGAAACTGGTGCCGCTGCCGCGTGCGCGCGCGACGCTTTTGGCGCCACTCGACAACATTGAGCATGGGTTGACAGTGGGGATGGGGCTGGTGCGGCACAGTTTGGTGGCGAGTGGTATCCTGTTGTGTAGTCAAGACGCCGTGCCCGACCTGGCAGCGCGTTACGCACTCATCTATACGGCGGAAGGTACCAGTGAAGATGTGACTGCAGAGCTTGTTCAGGTGCGAGGCGTGTTACAGAAGGAAGGGGTGCATCCACTCCATCAACTCGATACACCTTCCGCGAATGACGTGTGGGCGTCCTTTGTAGGTCACGCGTCCGACGCGCTGGTATTGCGCGTGGGCGTAGCCCCCAAAGACGTTGTGACATTGGTCAAGGGGATGATAGCGCACCGTGGCGCCTTTGTCGCCGATTTAGCGAACGGAATGGTGTACACGCGCGATATTCCACTGCAGGTCGTGCGTCCTCTTGCGCTTGAACTGGGTGGCTACGCCATCGCACTCAGCGGAGCGGTTCACGATCGGTGGGGTTATCAACCTGCGAGTGGCGAATGGATGCGCGCGCTTAAAGCGCGTTGGGATCCACAAGGATTGTTTAATCCGGGCGCGTTTGTTGTATGAGGTTGAATCGCGCCAGTCACTGATGCGTATCAACAGACTACCCCGTTGGCATACCAACGGGGTAGTTTTATTGTTGCTGTGCAAGGCGCGCGGCTTGATGACGACTGGTAACGTGCAGTTTGTTCAAAATCGAACGGATGTGCGCTTTGACCGTATAGACACTGATGACCAGTTCCTGTGCGATTTCACGATCGGTTGCCCCGCGCGCCACCAGACCGAGAATCTGACGTTCGCGCGCGGTCAACGGTTCGAGTAACGGTGACGCGCTGGAGGTGGTGGATGAACTCGCTGTGCCCGAACGACGAAACTCATCGAGAATTCGATTCGCCAGACCGGGGCTGAGCGTGGGTTCGCCGCGCTGCGCGGCATGCAACATATCTACCAACTGCTGGGCGCGAATCGTCTTGAGCAAGTATCCTTGCGCCCCACTCTTGATGGCTTCGAATAGTTTTTCATCCTCGTCACGCACCGTCAGCATCAAGACGTATGTTTCGGGCACGTCGCGCTTGATCAGGCGCGTCGCTTCAATCCCGTCGGTGCCGGGCATATGGATGTCCATCAGCACAATGTCCGGGCGCAAAGAGCGCGCCAGCACCACTGCCTCCAGTCCATCGCTGGCTTGCGCAATCACGTGCATATCGGGCTGGGCATTCAAGATGCTCACGATGCCTTCGCGAAAAAGTGTGTGATCATCTACCACGAGGATACGCAATTTTTCCATATCCCTCCTGTGAGAGGTGATACTCTAGTGCTCTTTCACATAATTCAGACTCATCGGATTATGCTGCGACAGCCAGATTCAGCCTCTTGAGGAGGTGGCGCCCCACCCCCTAGCCCCCTCCCCACGCCGCTCTGCGGCGTGGGGAGGGGGCT
>DAOTYB010000198.1:0-8290 GCA_034435315.1 Anaerolineae bacterium
GCGATTTGTGATTGTTCACGATGGGCAATCTGCAATCGGCAATCGAAAATCGGCAATCGAAAGCACGCGCCCGCCACGACGGATGAAAATATCCACCAAGAACACGAAGAGACACAAAGATTTTTTTCTTCGTGTTCCTTCGTGACCTTCGTGGACAAATGGATTTTCGAAGGAGGTTACTATGCCGGTGTACGAATACGAATGCCCCACCTGTGGCACCACGTTTGAGCAAATGCAACATTTTAACGATCTTCCCCTGCAACAATGTCCGCGCGGTCATCGCGGCGTGCGGCGGGTCTTTACCCCTGCTGGCATCATCTTCAAAGGGTCGGGTTTTTACACCACCGATTATCGTCGCAACGGGAGCAACAAGCAAGACAAAAAGGAATCGAGTGAGGGGAACAAAGCCGAAAGTCAAAAGACAACCGCCTAACGAACGTCCGTTTTCTTACGATAATCCACGAACTTGTACCCGATGCCGCGTTCCGTCAAAATGTATCTGGGGTTCGCGGGATCGGGTTCAATTTTTTGACGTAGATACGTGATGTAGAGCCGCACATATTCGTCCGCGCCTTTGTATTCCGGTCCCCACACTTTGGCGAGAATGTCATCGTGCGTCAACACCCAGCCGGCGTGATGCACCAGATGGTAGAGCAAACGCCACTCGGTTGGACGCAGACGCACCGGGTTGCCTTTGACGATGACTTGAAAGTTGCGAAAGTCAATCGTGAGATCGTCGTCAATCTTGAGCATCTCTTCTTTCTCGCCGGCGCGTTCGGTGCGGCGCAGCACGGCTTTGAGCCGACTGACCAGTTCGCGCGGACTGAACGGCTTGCCCAGATAATCGTCTGCCCCCAGTTCCAAGCCGCGCACGCGGTCGTCTTCGTCGGCGCGGACGGTGAGCATAATCACCGGCACATCCGACGTTTCGCGAATCATCTGGAGCGTCTCCCAGCCATCGAGTTCCGGCATCATCACATCGAGAATCACCGCGTTTGGCAATGCCTGACGCACCTGCTTGAGCGCGTCCGCGCCGTTGTGCGCCTCGATGACGCGCGCGCCTTCGGCTTCCAGATTCATTCGCACCATTCGGACGATGCGTGGTTCATCGTCCACGACGAGAATCAGTTTGTCTTTGAGGGGATTCACGTTCATTGCTCCTCCGTCTCTATTCCGCCCGCGCAGGTGTGCGCGGCAGAGTAAAGTAAAAGACCGCGCCGCGTTCCGGCAAATTCTCCGTCCAGATTTTGCCGCCATGCTGTTCGACAATCGCGCGGCAAAGGTACAAACCCAGCCCCGCGCCGTACGTTTTCTGGGTGATGTGACTGCGCCCGCGCGTGAATCGTTCAAACACGCGCCGTTGCTCATCCAGCGATAACCCCGGTCCCTCATCGCGCACAAAGACACCGATGCGCTCAGGCTCTACCCAGCCGCCCACAGTGATGCGCGTGCCGCGCGGCGAGTACTTGACCGCGTTGCTCAACAAATTCTGGAGCACCTCCCGAATGCGCTCCGCATCGGCACGCACAGTGGGAAAATCGGGCGGAAATTCCAGTGACCATTCGTGCCCCTCTTGCAGCGCGCGAAAACGTTCGACCATTTTCATCGCCAGTTCCACAATCGAGACCTCGCTCGGGTGCAGGGTGAGTTTGCCGCGTCCGAGTTGCGCGGCATCGAGCAGCGCGTTCACCAGATTGGTGAGAAACTCGGCTTCCTCCTGAATGACGGCGAGACTGGACTCGATGGTCTCGCGATCCCACGCCACATCGGGGCGGCGTAACGTTTCGGCATAGCCGCGAATGAGCGCGAGCGGGGTCTTGAGATCGTGCGAGATGCCGGCGAGAAACGAGGTCTTGATTTCGTCGGCTTCTTTCAACGCGCTCACATCCACCACGTTACCGACGATGCTGAACAGTTGCTGGGTCTGGTCGTACAGCGGTACAAAGGTGGTGTGCACGAACGCGCCGCGCGCGCCATCGCGGCGGCGGATGAAACCATCGTAGGTGACCACCTGACGCGGCGTCTCTTCGGCAAAGACAATCGGCGCGCCGCGATCGTCCATCAGGCAAACAATCTCACGATAGTGTCGGGCGTGTGCCTGCTCGCTCGACCAGCCGGTCAGGTGTTCCAGCGCGCGGTTGATTTCGCGCACGTGACCGCCGGGTCCGGCAATGAGAATGCCGTGACTGCTCCCTTCGATGACGGTGGCGAGTTCCTGCGCGCGCTGCGCCGCCGCGTGATACAACTGCGCGTGCTCAATCGCAATCGCGACGTGATCCGCAAAGCCCTCCAGCGCGTCTTGATCCAGCCCACTGAACGCGCTACTCGAACGAAAAACGTAAATGATGCCGACCAAACGCTCGGAGGTGATGAGCGGGATTGCCATTACATAGTGCAGGCGCAGGGCGGGCTCGTCAATGATTTGAGCAAAGCGCACTGCGAGTTCAGGGAAACGCCAGCGCGGTGTACCGTCGCGTTGAATCGCCAGCGGGATTTCATTGAGGAGCGGTGTAAAGCGCGCGACGAGGCGCGCCTCCATTCCGTACGACGCGGCAAAGTGAAAGCGATCCGCTTCGCTGCGTAATGCCACCAAGCCTGCTTCGCCCTGTACCAAATCTACGGCATAACGCAGGGCTTGTTGCAACACACTCTCCAGATCAAGATGGGTGGCGATGGCGCGCGTGATGGCGAGAACGTATTTCCACTGTTGTGCCTGATAGTTGACCCAGGAAGGCATAGCGTTGACCGAACAACTGAAACTTGCTTGTCCCTTTGTGACCGTGCGGCTTCGCCGCCCGCCCTCACCACCATTCCCATTGTCCCCTTACGCTTCGGGATCATTTGCAATCATCTGCAAGAACACTTGAACGATGTGCGGATCAAAGGACTTGCCAGCCTGAGCGCGCATATACTCGTACACCTGTGTGCGTTCCCACGCCTGGCGATAGGGACGGGGTGAACACAAGGCGTCCCATACATCCACCACCGCAAAGATGCGCGCGGCAAGGGGAATCTCTTCACCTTTGAGGCCGCGCGGATAGCCGCTACCATCCCATTTTTCATGGTGACAGTATGGAATGTCAAGCGCTTCCCGCAGGTAGTCAATCGAAGAGAGCATTTCGTAAGCGTATTGGGGATGGCGTTGCATCTCTTCCATTTCTTCGCGCGTCAGCGGGCTCTTTTTGTGCAAGATGCGATCTGGAATCGCCATCTTGCCAATATCGTGCAACAAAGCCCCGCGACGTACGTTCACCAGGTCTTTGTCGGTAAATCCCATTGCACGCGCCAGCCGTACTGCCAGTGCGGCGACACGTTGGGTGTGCCCCTCGGTTTCCTGATCGCGCAAGTCCAGCAGGCGCGACCATCCTGCAATCGTCGAATCATAAGCCAGCGTCAGTTCCAGATTGGAGCACTGGAGATGATTCATCGAGTTTGCCAGTTCGATCGCGAGCGCCGCCTGGCGCGCGAGCATCCCCAGAAATTCCAGGGTTTCCGTTGAGGGGGAGTGAGAATCGCGATAGAAAATTTCGAGTACTCCTTGCAAGTGTCCCTGAGACATTAGCGGAGCGGCAGAGTAAGAGATAAAACCTTCGGCTTGACACATCGCCGCGCGCGGATCCGACAGTGCCGCTAGATGGGTATGATGCACCTGACGCTGTTCCAGAACCGCCGTTGCCGGATAGCCTTCATCGGGACGGAGGTTGGGAAACGTGGTGGCGTGTTGAAAACCTTTCCCTGCGGCATACACGAGTGTGTGCTGCTGGGCATCGTGTATCCACACACAGGCGGCATCGGCATCGAGTTGATGGATGGCGTGATCGAGGAGGATGTTCATGGTCACGCGCAAGTCCAGACTGGCGCTCATGGCCATATCAATCGCGCGCAAGGCGTTTAGGCGATGGACGCGCTGCTCAGCCTGGGTGTAGAGTTCGGCGCGCTGGAGAGCGCTGCCGGTGATGGTGGCAATGGTATGGACGAGTCGCGCTTCGGTCGGCTGGATGACGCGCGGCAACTGTACTGCGATGAGCATTACACCGATAGTCGCCTGTGCAGTTCGAATGGGCGCGCAGACACCGCCCCAGCCTGCCGGAATAGTCCCGGCGCGCTCGCGTATCAACGGGTCTGTGCTAAACTCGCGCGCGATATACGTTTCGCTTGTCTTTATGACGTGCTCTAGCATTCCTGCGGTGGCGAGCCAAGGGCTTTGATTAGGTTGAGTCCATTCTCCGCGCGCGACGATTTCGCGCGGGGTCGAATGTTCGGCGTCATACAACATGGCCAGGCCGTCCTGCGCCGCGAGGGCGCGCAAGGTTGCTTCCAGCACAGCGGGCAGAATTTCATGCGCGTTGAGTGCGGTCCGCAAGTGCGAGGAAATCTCGTTGACTATTTCCAGTTCACGCAAACGCTGTTGCATTTCTTCGAACAGTTGCGCGCGTTTGATTGCCAGTGCTACTTGATTGGCAAACAGCGCCAGGAGTTCGCTTTCGTGTCCGCCGAACCAGGGCCTCGTGTGATAGAGCAGATAGAGCACGCCCAGATTGACGGGCTGGTCGCGCAAGGGGACTACCACCGCAGCATTTAATTGACGCGCGCGCGCCGACGGTGGCAACAATTGGGGATCGTTAACGAAAAAGGGTTGCCCACTTTGCCATACCTGACGTGCCAGTCCTTGAGGGCGTGGCATCCATTCTTGGTCCAGAGATTCGATACCTACACCATAACTAAAAGTGAGATGACCTTGTGCGTCAAAAAGGTGCATAAACGCCACGGTGGCCGAGAACATTGTGCGTAGAATCTCAATCGTGCGTTCCGCCAACTGTTGCACATTCTCCGCCACGAGTATCTGGTTACTCCAATCGTAGAGGCGCGTCAGGGTTTGCAACGAAGATTGCAACTCGTTAAACAGGCGCGTGTTTTCGATGGCCACAGCTGCCTGATTGGCAAAGAGTGCCAGCAAACGTTCTGCCTCGGGCGTAAAGGCGTGGGGGCGCGTACTCAACACTCCCAGGACTCCCAGCAAGCGTTGCTCACGCTCGATGGGCATCCATAGCCCGGAACGCAAGGAGGGATCAATGGGAACATAGCGCGAATCCGCCGAAAGATCCGGCAGATTGAGCGGCAAACGCTGGACAGCGATCCACTGTGCCAGCGGCAATTCCGCGCCCAGTTGTTGCCAGCGCGCTGCCGTCTCGGCATCGTAGCCGATGCACAATTCGGGTTCTAGTTGGTCGCGTGCGGGATTGTAGCGCAAGAATGTCACGCGATCTGCGCGGAGGGTGCGGCATGCGATCTTGAGGAGGTACTCGAGTTGTGCGCGCGGTTCCAGGATACTGTTCAGTGCCAGGCCTGCATCGTACAACAGTGCCAGTTGTTCCGCGCGGCGCTGAGTCTCTTGCCACAGGCGCGTGTTGTGGACGGCGCCCGCGGCTTGACTGGCAAAGAGCATCAGCAGATGCACATCCTCGTCGGTAAAACGTCGCGCCGCGCCCACTTCTGCCACTGTCAGTACACCCAACAACTCGCCGCGATAGAGCAGCGGCACCTCCAGCACAGCCGAAAGATTCAAGTGGGCAAATTGCGGCGCACGGTTTTCCCAGTGCCTGTAATCGTTGATGAACATTGGCTGGCGGGTTTGCGCGACGCGTCCTGCCAGGCCCTCGCCCAGTTGCAGGCGTGTACCCATCGGCACATCCAGAGCATAACCTTTCTGGAGGACGAATTCCAACTCGCGCCGTGCGGGATCGTAGAGAAAGAGCGCGCTGTGAGCGGTGCCCACCAGTTCGCGCGCGCGCTCGACAATCGTTTCGAGCAGGGAAGAAAGGTTTTGTTGTACCGCCACATCCCGTGCGGTTGCGACGAGTAACGCCAGATGTTGGGCGCGTTGTTCGGTACGGGTCAGCAGGCGCGCGTTTTCCAGTGCCAGCGCGGCGTGATCGGCAAACGCTTGCAGACGTTGCGCATGGGTCTGGTTAAAAAAGTTGGGCGTGGCACTGTTCAGACCGAGAAAACCAATGACGTGCTGTTTGATACGCAGCGGCGCGCTGATATGAGAACGAATCCAGCGCGTTTCGGGAAAATCGAGCCAGTCAGGGCTGACGCGGGTGTCGGCGATGATGTCGGGACGGTGAGTGTCCATTATGCGCCGCAAATTCGGTGTGGTACTGACTGTGAGTTGTTCGCCCACGCGCCAATCACTTTGTGGCAGACGCGTACGCTGTCGCACCAAGCGCGCCACATCGCCTTCTACGAGGAGCACGGTGGCGTTATCGTATGGTACGACGCGCTCGATGTTCATCAAAATACGATCGAGCACTTCGTCAAAGTTGAGGGTGCTGCTGAGGGTGGCAGCAATATCCCGCAATGCCTGAGCGAGTTCGCGCGCCTCGCGTTCGGCTTGCAAGAGCCGTGCGTTCTCGATGGCGTTCACGCATTGTTGCGCAACGGCTTGCAGAAAGGCGATTTCCGAAGGAGCAAAGTGGCGTGGCTGACGATGATACAACACGATGCCGCCGGTGAGGTGCGTGTCCCGAAACAGGGGCACTGCCAGAATGGCGCGGATGCCTTCAGCGCGCACCACGTCAGCAAACGGTGCCGCGTAATCGCGATGGGTATCGGGGATTTGAATGGGACGCCGTTCGCTAATCGCACGCCCGAGTGCTCCTTCATCAGCACGTATGCCGATAGCATTCATTGATTCGATGAAGGAGCGATTGATGCCGTGCCCTGCGATTAGACGCAACGCGCCGGTATCATCGGGCAAGTACACGCCGCTGGCATCAGTTTGCGCGAGTGTGGCGGTGGTGCGCGCGATGACGGTCAGGACCTGGTTCAAATCGGCAACGGCAGTCACTTGCTGGCTCAGGTGTGTAATCGTTGCCAGTTCTTCGGCTTGTTGCCGCAGTGCTTCGGCGGCGTTTTGTTGTTCCACGGCGCGTTGCTGTAGTGTGGCTGCCATCTCATTGAGCGCGTGCGCGAGTCGAGTCAATTCGTTGACACAGTTCACCTCTCCTGTGCGCGCTCCCAGATCGCCCGCCTGGATGCGTTGCGCTGTGTGTAACATGGCGCGCACCGGGCGCGCGAGGCAGCGCTCGCTGTACCACCACGCCAGACCGAGTGCCCCCAGCGCGACTAGCAGCAAGACGAGTGCATCGCGTTGCGCGGCTTGATCAATTTCGGCATACACCAGCCGCGTGGGTATGCCTGTTCCCAGATACGCCTCCGGGCTCAAGGGGATGAACGCATAGAGGCGCGTCGTGTCATCGGTATCGCGGATTTCAATCGTGCCCTGACCGTTGAGGAGCGCTTTCAACTGTGGGCGCGGGAGGGTGGTCAATCCCTCCAAGGGCATCACGTTGAAATCGGGGTAACGAATGGCAAAGGCATTCTCGTGTTCCACCAATGCCAGCGTGCTACCGGAGGGTATCTTGTACACTTCGGCGAATTCGCGCAGCCAGATGGGGTTGAGGGAAGCGAACACGGCGCCGCGAATCTGCTGCGCGTCGTCCACCAGTGGCAATGCCAGATTGACTGTCGGCGCGCCGACGATGATCCCAATTTCAAAGGGGCTGGTGGTGGCTTGTTGTTGCAAGAGGCGTGCAAAGTACGGGCGTGTACTCAGATCCAGAGGTTGTTCGGGCATTACGCCCGCGCAGATCAATTTGCCGTTGGCGTCCACCAAGCCCAGATTGGCGTACAGGCGGTTACGCCGGAGCATCTCATCGAACAGGATGGAGCAGGCAATCGGAGTGGGTGTTTCTGTGCTGTGGTATTGCGCGAGGGAAAGGAGAAACTGCTGGGTGGTATCGAGGATGTCGCGTTGCGCCACCGCGGCGCGCTGGGCAAACTCGACCAGTTGCTTTTGTGCGGCGCGCGCGCTGAGTTCCCGTCGTTCGTAGAGATCGTACAACGAGAGACCAAAGATGGGTAATAGCGCCAGCACCACGAATAGCATCAAGCGGACGCGCAAACTAGAGAACCATACTTTCATAGTCAGTCTGATGAGCGCGGGGATGCATTTCACTTTGGAGACACATCATAACGCGAATCGGTCATCTCGTCAAAAGTGCCAGAGAGCGGAGGAATTTCACTGTGGGGAGCAAATCCACTTGAGCCATAAATATCGCAGCCGTGATCTTGAGCAATCCCCTCTCATCCCCCTGCCCCCTTCTCTCCCCGCGACGCGGGGAGAGAAGGGGGATGACGGGGAGGTGGCGTGCGGCGAAGCCGCCCGCCCACTCCCCCGCCCTTGTTTCCCCCTCCCCACGCCGCAGAGCGGTGTGGGGAGGGGGCT
>DAOTYB010000199.1:0-11888 GCA_034435315.1 Anaerolineae bacterium
GCGGACCCCCCGACACCGCGAGACGTCTCCGAATCCGCGCGCGGCTCGCGCAGTGTCCCGACCCCCTGCCCTGTTGCTTTCCACGCGGCACGCAGTTCCGACAATGCCGCCGAGTGTCCGAGACGCCGCGACCGCGCGTAGTACTCGAACGCGTCACCACCAACGCGGCACGAGTGACAAAACCAAAATCCCTTTTCATCGGAAACCGTCAGACTTGGTTTCGTATCCTCGTGGAGTGTGCAGCGCATTTGACGCGCGACAGGTTGACCCGTGAAACGCGCGATGAAATCCGAAATCTTGCCGCCTTGTAAAAGAAATTCGTTTGCTTTGGAAATCGGAAAGCCCGAAGTATCCCGCTTTTTCTCACGCTCCGCCGGTAAACGCACATCGGGCATATCACGCACAACGTCAGGAAGTCCCAAGTCAAGCCGCGTGTAACAATTGCCGTTGATGCTCACAATCTCACATCGTTTGCCCCACTTGGGATTGATCGAACCCGGAACTCGAAGAAGTTGCGTTTCAACTGCTGATGCTAAATCACCACCGAACTTGCGCGCGAGAATCGGAAGCCACGCTTTCAATTGACTTGGTGATGCGCAATCACGCAAAGCCCAATAGACGTGGTAACCACGCCCAGACGAAACGATGATGCTAGGTTGCGGAAACTCGCCGAACTCTGGTAATTCGCTCGAATCCACGTCAAGCCACAAGACCCAACCACCCAGAACGCGCGAGGATTTGAAAGGACGTAATGTAGGAGAAAAGTAGTAGTGGCGGTCAGGCTCGAAACGATGCGGCAGAGTGTCAGACCAAAAACGCGTGATGCACGATGAACCGTCAGACCGAATCACGCGATACTCAATCAGTCCTAACGACGCCGCAGGGCGAATGACTTTGAGAAAATCAAAATCGCTCATAGTCCCCCTTTGCCCACTAATTTCGCGGGCGAATCTTGGAAATTGTTCCCAAGTATCGTGACCGCTTGCGCCCCACATCATCACGGAAACGAAACAAGCGATACACGCATTGACCTACGCGCCTTGTTTCGACCCACGCGCTTTGATTTGACCCTGTTTCATCTTTTCGACCAACGACGATAAAGGGGAATCATCCCCCACGACCAGCCGCCGAATGTAGGACAATCCCAAAATGACGATTGGCGCAAACGCAACCACGTAACGCAGAATGTCCTTTTCTTGGGGTGTGATAGAGCCATCCAATACGCGCAACTCAAAGTATTGCATCACCGCCGAGAACGCCAACGCCAAAATCGCGGAAATAGGCGCAACTGCTTCTTGTTTCATCAGGAAAAGCGAAGTCAGGAAAACACCCTCAATCACTGCGACCGTGAACAATGAGAAAAGGAAATCGTTTGTCACCACTTGCACGACGAGGAAAGTCGCAATTGCTGAACGCGCCAACGCCGCGACTTCAACCAAAACCCACAACATCGAAAGCGTGTGTTTCACTTTGCCCCCTAATAACGTGAGATGAGTATGACCGCAATCGCTACGAGGTTGAGTATCGTAACGACCACCGCCCAAAAGATGAACGCGCGCAGGTGAGAAGGTCTAATATCCATATTATCTATAATCTATAAGCAAGATTATTTTACCACAAACAAAGAGACTTGTCAAATCTCTTACCCACATATTTTGACAACCGATAGATTTATGCGATAATCGGAAACGGGATGCAAAACGCTACACGGAGGTAGCCGTATGGGACTATTCGATAGGAAGAAAGAAGGAAGCAAGTGGGACGCTTGGATCGGTGAGAAAATCAGGCAAGCCAGAAAGGAAAAAGGCTGGACGCAATCGCAACTTGCAGAAGCAGTTGACAAGTCCCAAAACAACATATCGGATTACGAACGCGGTCGCCTTGAAATCAGTGTAGTTGATTTAATGCTCATCGCGCTTGCACTCGAAAAACCCATCACCTACTTTGTTCCGCCCAGAGTACGCGGCGCAAATCCTGATGATTTGACTGACAAGGAAAAGGAACTGATTCACTATGCATCAGAGATACCAGACGAACTTTTTGAACTGCTACTTGACCAAGCCAAGAAGTATCGAGAGATCACCTACAACAAGATAGCAGAACGACGTCGAGAAGAACGTCAACAAGAGAAGGCAGAGGAAACAAAGCAGAGAAAATAAATCGCGCGGGCGGGCGTTCGTCGCCCCCTACGGGCTACCCCGCCGAACGCACCGCGACGCGCGCGAAATTCTTATCTTGTCAAAGACTCATAAGCCCTTGGTCACTGGTTCAAATCCAGTCGCCGGCACTCACCCACGCCCACAATAAGGGCGTTTTTTGTTCTCTCATCATAAGCAAGGGACTAGTACACAATGCCACGCCTCATCACGCTCACAACCGATTTTGGCACGCGCGATGCTTTTGTCGGCATAATGAAGGGCGTGATCCTTCGTCTCAATCCCGACGCGATTCTCGTGGACATTACACACGACATCGCGCCGCAGAACATCGAACAAGCCGCGTACGTGTTAGCCAGCGCGGTGCCGTACTTTCCATCGCGCACGATTCACCTCGTTGTGGTGGATCCCGGCGTGGGTAGCACGCGCCGCGCCATCGCCGCACAAGTCGGCGATACGTTCTTCGTTGCGCCGGACAACGGTGTGCTCTCCTCTGTCCTTCGTCCTTCGTCCTCCGTCACCGTCGTCCACCTCACCAACTGCGCGTACTTTCTGCCGCGCGTCTCGACTACGTTTCACGGGCGCGATATTTTCGCGCCGGTGGCGGCGCATCTTTCGTTGGGTATACCCCTCGCCGCGCTCGGCACACCGATTGACGATTGGGTACAACTACCCCAGACGCGCGCGACGCGCCAGGGTGAAATCATCACCGGGCGCGTCGTGTACATTGATCGCTTTGGCAACGCGCTGACGAACATCGGCGAGGAGTTGTTGCACGGGCTGGAGCGCGCGCGGCTGGTGGTGCGCGTTGGCGCGCAGACCTTGCGCGGCATCCACACGACCTACGCCGATGTTTCGCCGGGCGAGGCGCTCGCGCTCGTCTCCTCCACGTTCCACGTCGAGATTGCGGTACGCGAAGGGAACGCCGCGCAGACGCTAGGCATTCGCGTCGGTGATGAGGTGCGCATCGAATCGGCTATCTGCTAATCGCCACCTTTGCCGTCATATTCCAGCGCAAACGCGGGTCTTGCTTGTCCAGCGTGATGACAATCGTGTACACAATGTCCCCCTGCCGATTCTCGCCATAGCCGCGAATGCTGGCAACCTTGCCGGTCAACTCCAACTCGGGAATGGCATCCACCGTAATCGTGGCAGGGTCACCTTGCTTGACATTGATGACGTTAATCTCGGTCAGGTCAACGGTTTCGACTTGAAACGCGGTCGTGTCGGCGATGCGCGCGACTGGCACGCCCACGCCCACTTGTTCACCCACTCGGAGATCGAGCGCTACCACCTCGCCGGCAAAGGGCGCGACCAACTGCGCGCGCGCGAGCGCGTCCGCTGCCAGATCGCGCGCGGCTCGCGCGGCTTGTACATTTGCCTCGGCTGCCGCGATGTCGTCAGCCGTTGGTGTCAATCGAGCAAGGTTACTCTTCGCCGTTTGAATCGCGGCAAGGGCTTGCTGAATTTGCGCTTCCGATGGAGTGACGCGCTGGTTGTACAACGCCAGCGCTTTTTGATAGTCGAGCCATGCCATCTGCAACGCAGCGCGCTCCAGCGTCATCGCGGCGAAAGGATTGGAATCACCGCCAATGCGATCGTACGCGGCTTGAGCACGATCAACCTGTGCTTTCGCCTTCTCCACATCGGTCTTGAGCACGATCAATTCATTTTGCGAGGGACGCAACAAACTCTCGTACGCCGCCTCTGCGGCTTTGAGTGCCTGTTGTGCGGCGGCAACCTCCGGCGCGCTGGGACCTCGCTTGAGTTGCGCGTGCCTGGCTTGCGCGGCGGCAAGGTTCGCTTCGGCTTGAGCGAGTTGCAATTCCAGTTGCCTGGTGTCCAGGCGCGCGATCACGGTACCCGCGTTCACCTGTTCACCGACACTCACCAGCACCTGGGTCACTGTACCCGCGACGGAAAAACTCAACGCCGCGCCCTTGACCGGCACCACCTTGCCTTCTGCAACTACCCGACTCGATACTTTGATTGGCGGCAAAGTGGGCATCGGTTTGGGCGTGGGCGTTGGAGCGGCACCGCACGCCGCAATACCCAGCGTAAAAAACAGGATGACGAATGTGAGCAGTTTTTTCATTGAGATACTCCTGTGCGTGATGCGTGAAACGTGATGCGTGATGCGTAAACGCGCGCGTTTCACTTTAC
This sequence comes from Anaerolineae bacterium, assembly GCA_034435315.1. Lineage (GTDB taxonomy): Bacteria > Chloroflexota > Anaerolineae > UBA4142 > UBA4142 > VGOB01. The sequence continues at coordinate 4,320 of DAOTYB010000199.1, forward strand.
GTTTCACGTTTTGCGTTTCATTCGTACGCCAGCACCTCGCGCACAATGAGACGCGCGGTATCTACTCAGCCACCCTGTCGTTGCGAGCGTTTTTTGCGAAGCAATCCCCGCACTTGCCGTGTGGAGATTGCTTCGTCGGCACAAGACGCCTCCTCGCAATGACAAGGTGAATAGTTACGACGCGCGGCGTGATACGCCGGCAAGAAACTGGCAACCAGCGAAAGAACAGCGACAATGATCAACCATATTATAATTCCGATTCCCGAAACGACATAACTGAGGGTACGGCACTCTTGCCCAATTTGATAAATTGTGCTATTATATTATTGGAACGTCAATACACAGCACGCGCCACCTTAGCTCAATCGGCAGAGCAGACGCTTCGTAAGCGTCCGGTTTCCGGTTCAAGTCCGGAAGGTGGCTTGACATCCGATGATTCAGGATGACAGGTTTGAACGGCACTTGGGCGATGATATGCCACCTCGTATGAACTCTCTGGCACGCACCTAGTGCACAAGCAGTTGGGCTTGCCACAACAACGTCGTCCAATCATTCAACTGCCCCTACAATCGCACCATTCATAGCTCCGTGCCGCATGCACTGCCACCGAATGCCGCTCCAAGTGGAACAGACTGTGCTTACCCCCAACGGCACCGTACGCCGTCGTCTGTCAGCAGGCAGTGCATCATTGGGCTTGCCGCCCGTGTCGCGACCAGTAGCGCCAACCACATCGTTCCCGTTGCCCAGCACCCCCAAACAATACACGAGCACACTAAACTCACACCAGCCGCGCTTGCCGCCGTTTGACTGTTGCCCAACGCGGTGCCTCAGGGCGCGCACAGGCAAATACGTCCCTGCACCTCTGGAGAACGCATCTCGTCTTGCTAGCGCACCACATAATAATAGTGCCGTTTCGCCCGTGTGATATATACTTTCAACGGTCGCAAACTTTCATTTTTCAATGGCGTTGCACCGTTTCCTTATTCAATCCACTTGACGGCACAAGAGACGCTCAAATGAGTTTACACAGTACGGCTTGACCCCACTCATCCCCCTGCCCCCTTCTCTCTCCGCCACGCGGGAAGAGAAGGGGGTGAGGAGGGGGTGGTGGCGGGCGGCGAAGCCGCCCGCCACCACCCCCATTCCTCCCTCGATGCCCCCTCCCCACGCCGCAGAGCGGCGTGGGGAGGGGGCAAAGGGGTGGGGCTTTTTGCGATGGATGGCACGGCTAATTACTCAAAATGAAAGTTTGTGCCCGTGCTGGGTATACCCAACACAATCCTCTGCGGATATGAATTTCTATCCGCGTACGCTATAACACCGGTAAAGTGATTGTCAGAGACAATACGCCCTCGCTACGATTGATGGTCATTCGTCAGCGGACGTATTCTCGATGGAGGTGTCAAATGTTCCAAGAGGTGATTGACACTTTGGTCATTGGCTTGATGTTTATGCTGCGCATCGGTGTACCGCTTGCGTTGACACTCGTGGTGGGCTACTGGCTGGAAAAGAAACTCGCTCCCGCTCAAGAAGTTAGACCGCGCGCACTCCCAACGCGTTCGGCGAAGATCATTCCCTTGCGTTGTTGGGACATCAAGAAATGCACCAGCACCCAACGCGCGCAATGTGCCGCCTATCGTAACCCCAGCGTATCCTGCTGGCTTCAAGCCACTAGCGAAAAAGTACGTTCGGAATGCTACGCCTGCGCATTCTACAAACCTGAACGTATGGCCGCCTGAAAGCGCCCATCCTCAATTTCTCACCTCGTCGCGCGATTCGTCGCACTGGGTACGCGCGCTGTCGGCTATGCGTTTCCACCCGACTGTGACGCCACGATCTTCTGACTAGAGATTCTCATTGGCTTTGACGCCAATGCTAATGCTGTTGATGGCATGCCGGCGCATACCCAGCCCGACGGGGTGTTCCCGGGCGACCGCCGCATTCCTGCCGCTCTCCAAAGCCCACGCGCACGCACAAGCCTCTCCCGTGTCCGACCTCCCTTCGAACAGCGAAGAGAGGTCGTTTTGTTTAGCCATCAATTTGCCCTCCAACTTCAAACCCGCTAAAATGTAACAACGATGTCATCACACCTTCGTTTTTTATCACGCACAATCTCGCGCTGCGCGTCGCTTTTGCGGCCTCGCCTCTTTGCCCGCAAAACTCTTCGCCGTCCTGCGCCGCGCGCGTTCTTGTTTATACTGTTTAGCGCGCTCTGCTTCGCCAGCATCGCCCTCAGTCTGCAACCCGAATGGCGCGCGAACAACGGTGCTACGCTGGGTTACGCGTCACTACTCCCCACCCCCGAAACTTTTGCGATTGCGCGCGCAGCACCACGCGCGCCCGCGACACCCGAATACCATCACACCGCACTCAGGTCCACCTCTTCGAGCGATGCGTTATTCGATGCGCTCGTCGCGCCGCTGGCGCGCGAAGCGCAACGTCGCCGTGCCGAGACCGCACGCCGTGATCCTGAATTTTACAAACGCACCGACCGCGCGCTGAACGAGGGGCGAATCAACTTTTTGCTCTTTGGTTACGGCGAAACGCACGAGCCTCCCCTGACCGAACGCGCCATCATCGGTTCGCATACGCTCGTTTCGTACGACCTGCGCACCCATCAAGCCGATCTCATCTCCTTCACTCACGATATTCGCGCGCCCGAGATCGAACGCGAGATCATCAAACGCGGGGGCAAACCACCGGCGTTGCGGATGGACAATGCCTACAAGGTGGGCGGTTTTCATCTGCAACGTCGAATGATCGAAAACGCCACGGGGTTGATGGTGGACTATCAAATCGTCTTTCGCGATGCGGTCTTGCAACGCTTGATTGACAATGTCTTTGAGGGCATCGAGGTCAACATTCCCGTCGCGTTCGACGTGCATCCGTTTTATCTCGATGGTATCAAATATCCGCAGGGACACTTTGCGCAAGGTGTGCAAAGACTCGACGGACGTCAGGTGATTCAATTCATCAAGACGGTACCCGTCACCTCCGAAGAAACGTATGACAAGCGGCTGGAACACAACGCGCGTAAAGCGCTGATCTTTCAAGCCTTGCTCCGCGCGGTGAACGAAAGGCATAACGATCGCGCCTTTTGGTTGAAAAGCGCGACGTTCCTCACCGGCGAATTTCTCACGGGCGCGGTGGTTTGTGATTTTGATCCGCTCGCGCTGCTGGTCAACACGATGGGTAGTGCGACCACACATTTGCACACAGCGACAAAAGCGCGGGGCGAATTGCGCTTGCCCCACATCCATCGCTCGTTGTACATCGTAGATTCGGCACACGGCGATGGGGGCGTGCAATGGGTCAACGCGAACGCCGCTGAAAATCCCATCACGCAAAAAGACATTGAAGCCGGCGTGTACATCACGCTGGCGATGGCAGTGCCATTGAACGCCAATCCGTATGGTGATCTGGTCACAGGTTACTGGACGTCGGTGCGCGTGCTGGTGAAGGAAACATTGCTGAACCCTCCATCGGCTTCATCCGACACGCGCGGGGAGGAGGGAGAATGATTACTGGGTTCGACCATTTCATCGTGCTGGTCAACCATCTGGAGAATGCCATCGCCACCTATCAGCGGCTGGGGTTCGATGTGCGTGTCGGGGGTGAACATCCAGCGTTCGGCAGTCACAACGCGCTCGTCGCGCTTGCCGATGGCACGTACATCGAACTGGTTGCGTTCAAAGATGCGACGCGCGCGGCTCGATCGTTCTGGAGCGCGGCAGTGAACAAACTGCGCGCGGGCGAAGGATGGGGCGGTTTTGTGCTTGCCTCGAACGATCTGGCGAACGATGTGGCGCAATGGCAACGGCGTGCCCTGCGCGTGAGTGCGCCAGCCGCCGGCGCGCGCGTGCGTCCCGATGGGGTGCGCGTGGAATGGCACATCGCGCTGTGCGATAATTCGCCCGTCGGTCTGCTGCCGTTTCTGATTCAGGACGACACCCCGCGCGCGTGGCGCATCGAAGCGCCCACGCAAGGGCTGGGCAGTCGCGCGCGGGTGCATCAGGTAGTCGTGGCAGTAAAAAACGCCGAGCGCGCCAGTCGCGTGTACAACGCGCTACTCGACGTAGAGCCGATGCGTGTGAAAAATGTTGCGGGTGATGTGACCGGCTATCGCTTGACATGCGCGTGGGGTACGGTCATCCTCGCGCAACCGATGCGTCGCGGCAACACGCTCGCGGACCAGTTGGCGCGACGCGGCGAGGGGTTGTATGCACTCACGCTTGAAGTGGAGGGTGTAGGACGTGATCGTCACGAATTGAAACAACGCGGCATCGAACTCGTGGACGATGCCGGCGGTTTTCTCATCGCGCCCGCATTTGCCTGCGGCGCGCGCATCCGGTTGGTGTGATAAGACGCAATCAACAAGAGGCATCTCGTATGGCAACACCACTAACACCTGATTTGCTCGCAGGCGCGCTTAGCAAAATAGAACACCTGTCCTGACGAAATGTAATTTTTTGTTGTATGTTGCTCGGTAGAGCACACATTTTGTGAAGAACTTGTTACTGCAAGAGGTAATACCCCACCCCCTTACCCCCTCCCCGTCGCGCTTGGCGCAACGGGGAGGGGGAACAGAGGGACGGGGTGGTGGCGGGCGGCGAAGCCGCCCGCCACCACCCCGTCCTCCCCCTTCTCTTCCCGCAAAGCGGGGAGAGAAGGGGGCAGGGGGATGAGTAGGGAAAACAGACGGAAAAAAGTTAGTGGGTATCACCGTTTTCGAGGCATCCAAACGATAGAGGTAATCGTTCAGCCCACTCTGTCATTGCGAGCGATTTTTGCGAAGCAATCCCCAACGTTGTCCACCGAAGATCGTAACGCGGAGATTGCTTCGTCGCAAAAAACGCTCCTCGCAATGACACCTGAACGGTTACCGATAGAGATCAGCGTACGAATTAAAAACCGTGCAAAGGGTTGATTACCTTTGCACGGTTTTTTCTACCCCATCGCCAGCGTCGCGAAGAATCGAATGTAGGTTTCGATGCCACGATAGAACGTTGGCAGGTGCAGTCTCTCGTTCGGCGAATGAAAATTGTCGTCTGGCAAACTGAATCCCATCTGCACCGGATCAACTCCCAGCACGGTCTGGAACAGACTGACAATCGGCACACTGCCACCTTCGAGTTTGAAAATCGGTTTGACGCCAAAGGTCGCTTGCATCGCTTGAACAGCGGCGCGCACAGCAGGGGTATCGCGATTCACCAACACGGCGGGCGCGCCGGCGAGTTTCTTGAGTTCCCAGCGCACCGTGGGCGGCGCGTGTTGTTGCAAATACGCGCGCAGTTGCGCTTCCACCGCGTTGTGATCCTGATACGGCACCAGCCGCATCGAAATCTTTGCCATCGCTCTCGCGGGCAACACCGTCTTGGCGCCTTCGCCGGTGAACCCGGCATACAATCCATTCACATCCAGCGTAGGACGCGCGCCCAGACGCTCGACGGTGGTAAACCCTTTTTCGCCGGCAAGTTGCGGCACGCCGGTCAGCGCGCGCCAGTCCTCATCGGTGACCGGCATCCGGGCAAGTTCCGCGCGCTCATCGTCCGCCAGATGGCGCACCGCATCGTAGAAACCGGGCAGGGTGATACGCCCGTCCGCATCGTGCATTCCCGCAATGAGTTCACACAACACAATGGCGGGATTCGCTACCGCGCCACCAAACACCCCTGAATGCAAATCCTGCGCGGGACCATAGACCCACAACTCAAAGTAGGCCAGGCCGCGCAAACCATACGTGAGCGCGGGCAAATCGGGGCGCAGGATGCCGGTATCGGTATTCAGAATCGCATCGCAACGCAGTTTGTCTTTGTGCTGTGTGATGAACAGCGTGATGTTCGGCGAACCGATCTCCTCTTCGCCTTCGACCAACACTTTGACGTTCAGCGGCAATCCGCCGCTCTGCGCCAGCGCTTCCAGCGCTTTCAGCGCGGCGAAGATTTGCCCCTTGTTATCCGAGGCGCCACGCGCGAAAATGTTTTCGCCGCGCACCGTCGGTTCAAACGGCGGTGTGCTCCATTCCTCGAGCGGGTCAGCAGGTTGCACGTCGTAATGCCCGTAGATGAGCATAGTTGGTTTGCCCGGGGCATTGAGCCATTCGCCATAGACGACGGGATGACCGGCGGTGGGCAGAATCGCCACATTGTGCAACCCCAGCGTCAACAGTTGTTGCGCGATCCACTCTGCCGCGCGTTGAATATCCGGCTTGTGTTGTGGCAAAGTCGAAACGCTTGGAATCGCGAGCCACTCTTTCAACTCTGCCAGATACCGCTCACGATTTGCACGTACCAACTCCAGTGCTTGCATCATCTCCAATCTCCCATCTCCAATCTCTAATCTCTAATCTCTAATCTCCAAATCACGGCGCCACACTCAACGATTCCCAGCCCCACAAATCAGGATGCGGGGGAACACTGTCAATCAACTTGCGTTGCGCCGATCCGTCCGCGTTCATCACGTAGATTGCCCACGCGGTACCGTTTTGATCGCTCCGCCAGAAGATTGCGCTGCCATCGCGCGACCAGACCGGTTGCCCATCGTTGCTGGTGCCGCGCGTCAGTTGGCGTTTACCCGACCCATCGGGATTGACCACGAACACTTGCGTATGCCCCGCGCCATCGGAGGCTTGATACACGATCTTGTCGCCGCGCGGTGACCAATCGGCGTTGCCGCCATTATCCGTCGTCACCATTCGCGGCGCGCCACCGCTTGTGGGCACAATCATCAACCCGCACGTGTTCGTGTTCGGCAAGCAACCCGAATAAACGATTTGCTTGCCGTCCGATGAAAACGCGGGACCATTGCCATCCACGCCCAGCGGCACAATCGTTTTGAACGTGCCATCCATCTTGACCATCGCGATCGGTCCTCCGGGACGATTCGGACGCGGCGAGTTGGTGTAAACGATCCATTGACCATCGGACGACCAATCCATACAACACACGCCCGGACCGATGATGTGAGGACCGGTCACACTACCTCCATCGGCAAAAGCGATGTACAGACCTTCGGGTTTGCCTTCGGGACGTCCAAAAAATGCAATTTGTTTACCATCGGGCGAGAAGGTGGGCCAAAGCGCGTGGGTGAGAATTTGACGCGGATTGGTGCCATTGGCGTTGGCGACCCAGATGGTAAAGAACCGGGGTTCGCGTCCTGTGACGAGTGTGTACGCGAGGCGACCGGTGAGCGCGCTCGGTTTGGGCGATGCCGTCGGTGTGCTGGTCGCGCGCGGCGGTTCGCGCGTGGGAGTTACCGCAAATGCCACTTTGGTTGGAAATTCGGTTGGCGTAGCGACGGCGGGTACCAGTGTCGCTGGGGGTACCAGTGTCGGCGCGAGCGTGGGTGTCGTCGTCGGCAGTACGCTGCGCGTGGGTGTTGTCGCACTGCAGGCGGTCACAAAAAACAACCCAATGACGAGATACAGAAATCGGTGCCACATAGTTTCCTCCGAAAATAAAGAACGAACGTAACTACTCAGCCGTGTCATCCATCGCGAAAAGCCCCACCCCCTTGCCCCCTCCCCACGCCGCGGAGCGGCGTGGGGAGGGGGAATCAAGGGCGGGGGAG
>DAOTYB010000200.1:0-8650 GCA_034435315.1 Anaerolineae bacterium
CCCCTATTCCTTTGTTTCCCCCTCCCCACGCCGCAGAGCGGCGTGGGGAGGGGGCTAGGGGGTGGGGCTATTTCGCGATGGATAGGACGGCTGAGTAATTATCCTATGGGGGCGAAAAATCTTTCGCCCTCACCAAGCGGAAAAAACTTTTGCATGGTTAGCGAATCGCCAGTTCGGTTTGTTTGTCGAAAAAGTGAATGTGGTCGAGGTTGATGGCTACATCCAGTTTTTTGCCGGGACGCCCCTGGCTGCGTGGGTCCACGCGCGCGATGAACGAGTGCTTGCCACTCAGCAGATAGAGATAAATCTCACTCCCCATCGGCTCCATCACGTCCACTTGCGCGGTGACGAAAGCAGTGTTCATCTGCCCTGGAATGTAATCGCGGTCGTGAATGTCCTCAGGACGCACGCCGAGAGTGACCTCTTTGCCCAGATAGGGCAACAATGCCGCGCGACGTTCAGGAGGCACAGGAATCTGAAAACTCGCGGCGTCCACTTTGAGATCTTCGCTTGTACCAACGACTCTGACATCGAAGAAATTCATCGCCGGGGAACCGATAAAGCCCGCGACAAATTTGTTGGCAGGAAAATCGTACAAGCGCTGCGGCGTGTCCAGTTGTTGCAACACGCCAAAGTTCATCACCGCGATGCGCGTGCCCATCGTCATCGCTTCGGTTTGATCGTGCGTGACGTAGATGAAGGTCGTCTCCAGACGTTGATGGAGTTTGGAGATTTCCGCGCGCGTCTGCACGCGCAATTTCGCGTCGAGGTTCGAGAGTGGCTCGTCCATCAAAAAGACTTTGGGTTCGCGCACGATGGCGCGACCGAGGGCAACGCGCTGGCGCTGACCGCCGGAGAGTTGCTTGGGCTTGCGCTGCAACAATTCACCGATGCCCAGAATCGCGGCGGCTTCTTTGACGCGACGGTCAATTTCACTCTTGGGCATTTTGCGGAGGCGCAAGCCAAATGCCATGTTGTCATACACGCTCATATGGGGATAGAGCGCGTAGGACTGGAACACCATCGCAATGTCGCGGTCTTTGGGCGCCACATCGTTGACCACGCGATCACCAATCTTGATAATCCCACTGGTGACCTCCTCCAGCCCCGCCAAAAGACGCAACGCGGTGGTCTTGCCACACCCCGAGGGTCCCACAAGAACTAGAAACTCTTTGTCCTGGATGTCAAGACACAAATCGTTGACCGCCTTGACATCACCGAACACCTTGGTCACGTGCTCGTACGTGACGCTTGCCATACGTATCTCCTTATGAACGAAAGAGGTATTTTACTCCGTTCCATCCAGCGCTGACCCTACCATCACGCGAAAAATCTCCGAATCGGCTACGTAGAGATTTTTCATCAGGTTACACCGTGACGGGCGTCAACTCAAACGATGGAGGCAACGGAATAATCCGGGGGTCACACCTTTGCAAAATCTCTGGCATTGCCGCCATCTGGCAATGCGTTCCAGAAAAGTACCCCTGGCGAGACTCGAACTCGCGCGCACGGCTCCGGAGGCCGCTGCTCTAATCCTCTGAGCTACAGGGGCATTGCGCCACTAGTTTAGCACAAGCGCGACAATTTCGCAAATTCGATATGACGAAGGACGAAAGACCAGATAGGGTGACTGCATCACGCTAGACCACTTGAAATTGCGGCAATCTCGCGCCAAAGTAAATCAGATGCGTGGGGCAGGCGCAATCACTTGCGCCAAAACGCGGCGCAACGATGCGCGCGCGCGGCAGCGCCAGCGCGGCGCGCGCCCACACGCATTCCAGCCGCTCGTCACCGCGATGCGTCCATATCTGCTTGATGCGCGCGTGCTCCAGAAAATAGTCAATGTGCCAGAAACGTCTCTTGTCCGAACGCAGGTGCCGCGCCAGACGCGCCGCCAACCCGTTCAACGCACTGCCAGCGTAAATGTAATAGCCGCGCGGAAAATGGAACGTGCCCAGTTGTCCGATACGCATCGTTTGCGCGCGTGGGAGATACATCACCAGCGCATAAGTGCCGGCTATACTCATCGGTCAGGAGAAAGGCAAGGCGCGACGCAACAGGCGAATCCAATTATCCCCCAGGATATTCGCAATGTCCTCATCGCTGAAATCGGCATCCGAGAGCGCGTCCCCAAGACGGTGCAAATCGGCAATCGTTTCGATTTCGCGCGGCACTCCTTCCACTCCAAAGCCACCATCGAAATCCGAACCGATGCCAACGTGACGCGTGTCGCCGGCGCGCTCGCAAATGTGTTCGATGTGTCGCACCGCATCGGTGAGGGTCAGCGTGTCTCGGCGAGCAGAGGTCTCCCAGCCCGACTTTAAGAATCGTCCATACAACACAATGCCGATGACGCCCTCGCGTTCGATGATCGCGCGAATCATCGCATCGCTCAGATGACGATCTGTGTTGACCAGCGCGCGGCAATTCGAATGACTGGCAATCACCACACCGCCGAACAAATCCAGCGCGTCCCAAAAACTTTCTTCCGCCAGATGCGAGACATCGAGAATGATGCCCGCGCGTTCCAGTTGGGGCATCAGTGCGCGCCCCAGTTCGGTGAGCGGACCCGGCGCGCGCGTGCCACCGGCATAACGCGTGCGACTCCACGCGGGTCCGACAATGCGGACGCCCTTTTCAAACCATTCGGGCACCTGCACGGGTTCGATAATCGGGTCTGCACCTTCCATCAAGACGACCAGACCGACTTGCTCCGGCATGGCAAGCACGCGCTCCAGGTCCGCGCGCGTGGTTACGAGCGCGACGCGCCCGTCGCGTTCAGGCAATTCGGTATAGTATGCCATTTGCTCGAGCGCCTGCGCGTACGCTTCTTCGGGCGTGCTGTACGTTTTGCCCCACACTTTACGTTGCGATTGCGCCGGCGCAACGTAGATGGTCCCAAACGCCAGACGCACATTCCCCGCAAGCATCTCCGGCAAGCCGACCAGCGCGCTGCCCTCGCCGTGCGCGGGATTTGCTCCTTCGCGCGCGCGCTTGCGTGCCGCGCTCTCCAGAAACTCGCGATTCAATGCCACTTTGTTCCAGGCGATGTCGAGATGCCCATCCACGATAATCGGGTGGTTAGGTGATTCGGTGATTGGATGACTTGTCATTCGTCCTCTATTTTCATCCGTCGTGGCGGGCGCTCGCGCCCATGCACAACTCTCTTGAAATTTGTCCTACGGTATCCCATTTTCATCCGAACGCTGGTGTACGCAGTTTAAGGGGAATTCCCATCTTTCTCTTCTTCCCACTTTGCAGCGAGAGAAGGGAGCAGAGGGCTGAGTAACACAGGATTGAATCCTGTGCTACTCGGCGGAAAAAACTTTTTGCATAGTTAGATACTTGCATCCTCGTCACTCGATGGTCGGGGCACATTCTCCACCACAACTGGCGGTGCTGATGATACGGGCACAGGCAAAGGATAAGCACGCGTGCCAAATCGTGTGAGGACGACAGCACCCAGCGCCAGCGATGTAACGAACAACCAGATCAAAGCACCCAACAGTGGTAGCGACGTGACCAGCCACAAGACCAACAACCCAACAACCATCGCCAAAAGCGGTACAATCGTTTGCACTTTTAGTACGTTCAGCAACTTGATACCGATGACCACACTGATGGCTATCCAGCCCAAAACGAGCGCAGCGACGAACGCGACGACAAGCACGAGCGACAACGGAATGCCCAGGCAAGTGATCGCAAAGAGAAGAATCAGTGGCGGGACTACCAGCCACGTGAGACACCCCACTCCCAGACTCGGCACCGCCGATTTTTCCGCCACGCTCGCGACTTGATTCAACTGGGTCGGCAAGAACACAATCAACAGCGCGCCGAGTGCCGCCAGTGCGATCGTGTTCACCAAACTCTGGAGAAACCCGCCCAACATCCCCTCGAACCAATTCCAGCCGTTACGGAATGGCACACTAAGCGGTAGCACCAAATTCCATCTTACCTCCGGACCGCCTTTGATCTCTCCGCGCACAATCGCACTTTCCTTCTTATCCACCACGCCACCTACACGAATGACGTTATTCCCCACGACTGCGGTCGGCTCCAGCGCGCCCCCCCCACCAAAGATGACCACATCACCAACCACTTCACCGGCGATGCGCACGCTTCCGCCAAAGACGACCACATCCCGCTCCACGCGCGCATTCTTTTCTATTGCGATGGCACCACCAAAGACGACCACATTCTTTTCCACGTGCGCGCCCTCTTCGATGGCAATGGCACTACCAAACGCGACGACATCGTTGAGCACGCGCGCACCCGTCTGAAGGCGCGCTCCACATCCGAACAGTACCACATCCCTTACCACCTCATTCGCGCTCACAAGCGTAGTACCACCAAAACATACGCGATCGCGCAGACCCTCTGCGTGTGCCGCTGGTGCCACGAACAAGAACAACACGAGCACAAGCCCGATTCCCAACACGCGTTTCATTTCCCATAACCTCCTGCGTAGTTTGAGGTAGCCTGAAACGAGCCGGTCACCACGCGCGTCCACAGCATCGTTAAAGCGAAAACGGCGAGCGCGCCCACCAGCGCGTGCAGCAAATCCAGACTGAAGATCATCTTCTTGGCAACAAGCCACAGCGCACCCAGACCGAGGGTCAGCGCCTCCAGCGCGTTCAGACTCGCTGACAGGACCAGATGACGCCCGGTCCATACCACGCACGCGAGTTGCACGGCAGCGAAAAGCAGGATCACGCTGACCGCGCCCACCAGCACACTGGCACCGACTAGCGCGCGACGCCGCGCGCGCGCGCGTTCACGTTCCGCCCACCGCGCCATCACGCGATTGGTAAACCCCGGCGCCGGCGCGACCATTATGAATCGTCGTTGGTCTTGCATCACCAACCCGCTCCCTGGCTGACCGCCGACCGCTGAGCGCTGACTGCGGCGGTCTGTTGTCGGCTATCCGCCGTCATCGCGCGCGCCAGCATTTTCCGCGCGCGATGTAGTTTCACTTTGACCGCGCTCACCGAATCGCCTGTCGTCTGAGCAATCTCCTCTACCGATTGATCGTACCAATACTTGAGCACGAGTACAAGCCGATAAGGTGGAGCCAATTGTTGCAACGCTTGCGCGATCGCGTGGGCATCCTCCGCATCCCACAGCGCCGCGTCCGGCTCTGGTGCATCACTGGCTAGCGCATCCGCCACCCCAGCGTCTTCCAACGACAGACAGAGCCAGCGGTGACGCCGCAGGCGATCAATACAGTGATGCGCACAAATCGAAAGCAACCACGTCACAAATTTTTTGTCGGGGCGGAATTTCTTTATATGGGTGAAGGCGCGCAGGAACGTTTCCTGCGCGGCATCCTCCGCATCGTTCACATTCCCCAACATCCGATACGCCAGATTGTACACCGGCGTCTGATACCTTTCGACCAGTTGCGCGAACGCTTGCGAATCATCCTGCTGGGCGCGTGCGATGAGCCACGACTCGTCCAACTTTGACCTCTCACTCGTATCTACGTAGCAGGACACCAGAGGTTACAAAAAAGGGAGAGGCAAACTCCCTCTTTGCCTCTCTCTATGTGGTCACCGTCACAGCGCGATACCCCAGCGTCCAGTACGTGGACTCGAACGTTTGGTACAAACCACCGATGAAAATCAGAATCAACAGCATCGGGATTCCCACAACGATACCGACGATGATAGCAGGGGTAACCGACTGTGCTACGGCATACACGACAAATCCTGCACCCACCGGAATCGCCAGAAGAATCAACACGATTGGAATCATCACCAATCCAAAACCGAGACCGATGCCGATAGCGAGAATGTATATCACCGCGACCTTGCCCAGATTCGCGCGTACGATCCGATAGCCCACGCGAATCGCGTCTATCACGCCGATTTTTTGAATCACGCACGTGCGCGTGATGAACTGATAAATAGGATGAATGATAAACGCGACCAGCATCAACACCAACGCCACACAACAAATCAATCCCAACGAGCCGATGCCGCCGGCGGCCACAAGCGCCAGCAATTCTTCCGCATTAACGCGTCCGCGGCTAGAAAGTGCAGGCAACAATGTCAGTAGAAACGGGAGCAGTGCCACCAGTATCAACACAAGCGAGAAAATCGCGAGCGGGATGTTAATCACAAGGGCGATGCCCAGCAAGCGCCAAAAATGTTCCGCACCGATGCTAAAACCCCGTCTCACCGTTGGCATCTTTTGTTCGGCTTCCAACTCCTGAACCAGACCAATCAGCGCTGCGCGACTGATAAAACGCAAGATGATGGAAAGCACAATCCAGATCAGCGCGAAACAAACGAGCGCGCCGACAAAAACAGCAATCAATTGTAATACTTCGGGTGATGGCGGAGGTATGGTCGGCAAAGTACCACTACCCACATCTCCGCTGGGCACATTGAAATTGCCTCCTCCACCACCGCCACCAAACAGTGCGAGCAAGATGCCGAACACCCAGAGCGCGCGATGCTTGAGGGTAATCTCGAACGCGCGCGTCAGAATTTTACCATAGTCCATCTTGTCCCCCCTCCGTAATTTTCAATTTCAGATTTGCGATTTTCGATTTGTTTCCCCAAGTGAAAATTCAAGCATTCGTCATTCGTCATTTGCCATTTGTCATTTGCTCACTTGTCCTGCGTCTTTCGTCCTTCGTCCTTCGTCTTTGGTCATTTCCCCCAGCGTGCTTGTTCTCGCGCCGATATGCGCGCGGTCAAATCCAGCGTCAGCGGCGAGACAGAAACGACGTGGTCAATCATCACCGCGCGCACATCCGAATCGGGTTCAGGGATTTCGGGGTCCAGACACAGTTCGTACGTGTCGAGCGTCTTGCCCTGCGGTGTTTGAGTGATGACCGAACGATAATAGTTGTAGCGCGAAACGCGCGTCCAGCGCCACGGTGTCGTTTCGCGCGCGTTCTCTGGCACATTGACATTGACAACGTCCGCCCCGCGTGGCATCCCGCGCTCCAGAATACGCTGCGCGAATTTTCGGGCAAAGTGCGCCGCGACCGTGAAATCTACATTGTTGCTGTGGGAGTAGTGATATTTAACGTGCACCACGCGCGAGACGGCGAGCGCTGGCAAGTCCATACTCGCGGCTTCGAGCGCCGCGCCCACCGTGCCCGAAATGGTTATCCCACTCCCCACATTCTCACCATAGTTGATGCCAGATACGACCAGCGCAGGAGGACGCTCGGCACAGATGAGCACAGCATAACGCACCACCAGCGCAGGCGATGCCGCCACCGCAAACGCGCGCACGCGTTTGCCATCCACACGAAAATTCACCGGCTCGGCGACGCCACCCCCCATAAACGCGCGTCCCATCGAGGTCTGCTGATCGCGCGGTGCAACGATGAGCAATTCCCCCAGGCTCCCCAGTGCCTGCGCCAGTGCGCGCAGACCCGGCGAACGAATGCCATCGTCATTCACGAGAACAATCAACGGTGATTCGGTCATAGGCGCTGGCTGCCCAGGCGTTGCATAAACTCAACAGTCAACTCTGCCGCGCGCTCCCACTCGCAATCCAAAATGACACAGTGCGTCGAATGTTCGAGCCAGTGCAACGCTTTGTCGCGCGAGCCAATTTCAGCGAGCAGCACGTGCCCACTGCGCGGGTCAATTGCCTGATCGAGCCGACCTTGCACAACGAGAATCGGTTGCTGGATGCGCGGCAAGCGACGGCGCACCTCGCGCTGGAGTTCGTTCAACTGCACTGCCGCGCGTAATGGATTGACGGTGTACCCCTTCCACCGCGCGTCCGCGTCCGATGGCGCACGCATCGGTTTCTTGACGTACGGCACGAACGGCGCCAGCGCGCGCGCCTGCCACATTCGCGCGGTGAGGAGCGCGGGCGCGTAGCAGACGATTCCCACAATTTCGGGATGTTCACTTGCAAGAAAGAGCGCGAGGAGCGCGCCCATTGATTCGCCGAGGACAAAGATGCGTTCGCATTGCACGACAAGTTGCGCGTACGCGTCGTTCACCGCGCGCGCCCAATCCTGCCACGTGCAGCGATTCATTTCGTCGGGTGTAGTGCCGTGACCGGGGAGTAGCGGCGCGGAAACGGTATAGCCGCGCGCGTGCAAGTACTCGCCCAGCAAGCGCACTTCGGCAGTCGTGGCGGTAAAGCCGTGAATCAGCAGCGCGCCATTTCGAGCGGAGCGAGAAATCTCGGCTTGCCAGAAGAACGCGTCGCCATCGAGGTGGGGGTTGCGAATGAAATTGTCCATTTTTTGATTGTCGATTTTCGATTGTCGTTGACAGGAACCCGAAAACAGGATAGACTTGTGTCCCAGGGGGCAGATAGCATGTCTGCGCGTTTGTTGCAGAGAATCCAAACAGCGGTTGTCAATAGAGAGTACGATGTGACCGTTCACGCCGTGGAGGAAATGGCGGAAGACGGTCTGGATATTTTCGACGTAGAAGCCGCGATTGCCAGCGGACAAATCATCAAGACGGAAACCAATGACCCGCGCGGTGCGCGTTATACGATTGTTGGAACAGCCACGGACGAACATACTCGCGTGGGTGTCGTCGGGCGTTTCAAAGAGACGGCAAGTAATTACTCAGCCGTGTCATCCATCGCGAAAAGCCCCACCCCCTTGCCCCCTCCCCACGCCGCTCTGCGGCGTGGGGAGGGGGAATCAAGGGCGGGGGAG
>DAOTYB010000201.1:0-26408 GCA_034435315.1 Anaerolineae bacterium
AAATACCTGGCGCACTACGTAGCGATCTTTGAGTGGGCATACAATCTCAAAGAGGTCACGTTGGACTACTTACGACGACTCTTGGGCTGTTTCACCCCTAAACCCATATGAGCGATTATGAGGGCATGGGGTGAGGGCGGGTGGCTTCGCCACCCGCCCTCACCCCACTCCCATTTTCCCCCTTCTCTCCCCGCTTTGCGGGGAGAGAAGGGGGCAGGGGGATGAGTGGGGTTGTTCCCGTAGGGGACGAGAGATTTTTTGCCCGTACAACGACGGCGAAATTCAGGCACAGCCATCCGCTTGCGTTAGCCGTTGGTTTCCAACCGACAAAGTTCGGGGCTGAGTAGTTACAAATCTTTCGCTCCAACGGGGAGGAGGCAGGTGTGGGATTATTTTGCGATGGATGGCACGGTGGAGTAATTACCAATCGCCACGAAATTCCAGGCGGAACATCCGCTGTCGGGGGAGGAGAAGCAATGTACAGAATTGCGGCTATGACAGTGCGCGGATTGCTTCTTGTGTGTGTAGCGGTACTGAGCGCGTGCACCACCTATACCAAGCCCGTCGTCGTCGTTCTTGCACCGCCCAGTGGCAGTCAGTTCTATGAAGGTGATGAAATTGCGGTCCAGTCCACCTCGGCAGATCCGCAAGGTGTTGTGCGGGTTGAACTGATGGTGGATGGTAACGTGGTGCGGACGGACGTGTCGCCCGTGCCTCAGGGCCAGATGAATTTCACGGTGGTGCAGGTCTGGAAAGCCACCGCCGGCACGCACGTCATCACTGTGCGCGCGTACAATGTCGCCGGCGTCGTCAGCGATCCGATTGGAATCTCGGTGGAGGTGCTCCCACGCGCTGCCCAGGCTCCCACACTGACGCCGATTGTCCTCCCTCCTTCTCCCACCCCACTCCCACCTGTGACGATACCCCAGGTGACTCCCTCGCCAACAGTGGCAACGCCATCACCACCACCTACAGAGACACCTACCTCCAGCCCTCCCTTGCCCCAGGCACCCGCCGCTCCCAGCAACTTTAGCGCAACAGGCACAGGTACAACGATTCGGTTCGTCTGGACAGACAACGCGACCAACGAACTGGGTTTTCGCATCTATCAGGTGGGTGTGACGGCGCCGGTGCTGACGCTCGGCGCGAATGCTGGTACAGGAGAGACTTTTTACGCCTGGATGGAGCGTCCCTGTAACCTTCAGGCTAGTTACTACATCCGCGCCTACAATGCGGCAGGCGAGTCCGCCCCCAGTGCCGCTCATTCTGCCGTGACGATTCCGTGTGCTCCCGGCGGCTTGAGCGTCGCAGTGGTGGCACAAACGACGGTGACGTTCTCTTTCACCGACAATGCCACCAACGAGTCGGAATTCCGCCTCTATCGCACCGATGCCACAACCCCTGTGGCGATTTTCCCCGCCCAGACGGGGACGGGCACGCGAACCGATACGCTCGGTTCACTCCCCTGTGGTACGTCCTCCGCGTACTATGTGCGTGCTTACAACACCGCGGGCGAGTCGGCGGCTAGCAATACCATCAGCGTCACCACGAACCCCTGTACGGTCAACATCAACTTTACCACCGTCCTCATTCACAACGATTCTGATGGGGATGCGCCGGGTTGTGTGCTGAATTGCGGTCCTGGCGAGGTGTGGCTGGAGTTGACTGTGAACGGGCAGAACAAGCGCTGGCCCCCCACAGGGCAGGTGAGCATCAATACAGGAGAAACCAAACCGATTACCGACATCGCTTTTACCTTTTCCCTGTTACGGACTCAGAACCTGACCATTCTGGTCAAGGGCAGAGAAGAAGACACCTTGTCCCCGGATGACGATCTGGGTATGGTTAGCGTGACGTACAGGGGGGCGGACAACTGGGGCGCGGGGAGTCGCTGTACCGAGAGTACCTCGCCCAACTACTTTCGTATTTGCTACACCATCACCGTGACTCCTTGATGTGTGCCGTGCCACAAGAACGCGAAAAAATTTCACACAAAATCTGTAAAAAGTGGCAAAAAGGTCTTGAAAACGCGCGCGAGATGTGTTATACTCTGCCCAAGCCTTGCAGTGACATCAGGCAGAGAGGAGGTGTTGCCAGGGCACACAGGAGATTGGAAACATAGGCGAGTTTTCTGGCACAGTCCTTAATCACATTAGAGGGATGCCCTGTGGGGCACCCTAAGCGGAGGTTACTATGTTCGACATTTTGCTCGGATTGGCAACGCCTTTGTTCCTAGCGGCGCCGAAGAAAAAAGCCACCAAGAAGGCGACCCCAAAGAAGACGACGAAGAAAGCCGCGCCCAAAAAGAAAAAGGCTGTCAAGCCCGAACCTGCGGCTCCACCGTCGCCTGCACCCACTCCTGTTACCCCGACCAGTCCGTAGGGGCAATGGACAGAGTGATGACGTGGGCAAAGTGGGTGTTGTGTGTTACCATCTCTCTCTTTGGGGCAGTTGCCAGATCGAAGGCAAAGCGCGCGTCGCAGTCGAAGAAAAAGAGCGCGCGCCAGCCTGCTGCGCGTACCTCTGCCACGCGCCGTACCGCGCGCAGCACCGCGCGTAGCACCGCGCGCCGTTCCGCGCGTAGCACTGCACGCCGCTCTGCGCGTGCGGTGACGCGTCGCCCGGCGACGGCCGCGCGGGTACGTCCAGCGGCTGTCATAGCACCGTTGCCATCCTCCCCACCGAACGTACCCGCGCCAGTCGTCCAGCCCTCACCACCGATGGGGCGCGCGCGGTTGATTTCGCCGGAAAACGAAAAGTTGGTGGATAGTGTACATCCCACTTTTCGATGGCTTTCCATCGGAGGGGCCACACGCTATCAAGTCGTTTGGGGGGAGGACCCCACGCTGAGTGTACCCCATACCCTCCAATCCATTGCCACTGAAGCCACTGTGCCGCTGGAAAGCCCTTTGCAACCCGGCAAGACCTACTATTGGCGTGTGCGCGGCGGTAACGCCAGCGGTTGGAGCCCCTGGTCAGAGACCTATTCATTCCGCGTGCTGGAGGAACTGCCCTGAAGAGAGTACTCGACCTTGCGAGGCAACCCGTAACGTTAACGGTTCACAGGTTGCCTCGTTTTTGTTTGTCGGTCAAGTACACTGCTTTACAAAACACCTCAATCTGCCTATAATAGCGTCGCTTTCAAATGAACCATTCTTCAATCGGGAGGCTTGTTATGACACGTATTCGATGCCGTGAACGGCGCTGTGTTTTCAACAAGAGTGGTATCTGCATTTCCGATGAAATCGAATACGAGCCGGGCGCAGGTTGCTTGACGATGGAACTGAACGAAGGTCTGGAGGATGAAGAGGAGTTCGAGGACGAAATCCTCGACGAGGAATTGGATGAAGATCTGGAAGAGGAAGAAGACTTGGAGGAGGACTGGGAAGACGAAGAGGAAGAGGACGACTATTATCGCCGCCGCTCACGCCGCCGATAAGCGTCTAGTCCCCTGTGCCGTTTTCGCGCGAGGGAGAAAATGATAGCAAGCGAGCCAGCGCGCGCAGGTCGGCTGATGATGCTACTTGACCACGTGCGCGTGGCGGGGCTGTGTATCCTGTTTGCGCTAGGGCTAGCAGGCATTCTGGCTTTTCAAGGTGACGAACCGCCGCGCCTGGAAGTGGGCAAGCCGAGCCCCAAGACCATTCTGGCGCCCGAACGCGTCACGTATCCCAGCGTGCCGTTGACCGAAGCCGCGCGCGCTCAAGCCGCCGCGCAAGTCAAGGCGGTCTATGATCCGCCCGATGCGCGCCTGGCGCGCCAGCAAGTTCAGGAAGCGATCCGCATCTTTAATTATTTCGATGCCTTACGCCACGATCCCTACAGTAGCTTGGAACAAAAAATCGAATGGGCGCGCCAGATTCCGACACTGACCCTCCCCCTGTCCATTCTCACCCACACCTTGATGCTGGACGAACCCACCTACGCGCGCGTGGTCAGTGAGACGATTTACGTTCTCGATACGACGATGCGCAATCCCATCCGTCCCGGCGACCTGTATGCGGAATATGCCCAGATTCCCGCGCGCATCAGCCTCGCGTTCTCTGCCGAGCAGGCTGAACTGATTGCGGCGTGGGTGCAGACCTTTGTGCGCCCCAATAGTTTTTTCAATCCGGTTCGAACAGACGAAGAACGCGCCCGCGCGCGAGCACAGGTGGGTACCGTGTATCGCACGTTCGAAAAGGGTCAGGCAATCGTCCGAGAAGGCGAGATGGTCACTCCCCTCACGCTCGAAGCCCTGGCGGAGATGGGGATTTTGCGGTCACAGCGCGGACTGGGGGAGTACGCGGCGCCAGTCCTCGCGGCAATTCTCCTGACGTTCCTCCTCGCCATCTTTATCGCGCGCGTGCAACCGACACTCTTTGCCCAGCCGCGCGCCCTGTTACTGGTGGCGTTGGTGATGTTGAGTTTCATCGCGGGCGCCAAAGTGCTGGGCGAGCGTATCACCCTGTTGCACTATCTCTACCCTCTCAGTGCCGCTGCGATGTTACTCACCGTGTTGTCGAGCCCACAGATGGCGTTCGCGGTGGCGGTGATTGTGGCGGTAGCGTACGGATTTCTGACACACGGTTCATTTGAAATGGCACTGTACGCGCTAGCCGGTGGGATGGTGGCGGCGGCAAGTCTGGGACGCATCGAACGCTTGACAGCGTTCTTGTGGAGCGGCGCGTATGTTGCTGCGACGAATGTGGCAGTGGTCGCGCTCTTTCGCGCGCTCGCGCTGGAAAAAGAGTGGACGGTGTGGGCAACCACGTCTGCCGTCGCGCTGGGCAATGGAGCACTGGCGGGACTATTGGCATTGGGCAGTGTGTTGATCGTCGGCAAATTATTCGGCATCACCACCGCCCTCGAGTTACTCGACCTGGCGCGTCCAACACATCCGTTGTTGAATGCTCTACTCGCCCAGGCGCCGGGCACCTATCACCACAGTTTGATTGTGAGTCAACTGGCGGAACAAGCCGCGCAGCGCATCGGGGCGGATGCCCTGTTGGTACGGGTAGCGGCATACTATCACGATGTCGGCAAGACGTATGCGCCACACTGCTTTGTCGAAAATCAGATGGATGGCGTCAATATTCACGATACACTGTCACCTCACGAGAGCGCGCGCATCGTGATTGAGCATGTGCCGCGCGGCCTGGCGCTGGCACAACAGTACGGACTACCCGAATGCGTGCGCGCGTTCATCCCCCAACATCACGGTACCACGCTGGCAGCGTATTTTCATCGCAAAGCCCTCGCGCTGAATGGCAACTCAGAACCTCTGGACGAACAGCCCTTTCGCTATCCCGGTCCCAAGCCCCAATCGCGCGAAACGGCGATTGTGATGCTGGCGGATGGTATCGAAGCCACCGCGCGCGCCGAACGCCCTACCACTCCCGAGCAGATACACAGTATCATCGAGCGCATCATCAACGACCGTTTGCGCGATGGGCAATTGGACGACAGTACCTTGACGTTGCGTGATTTGTCTCACATCAAAGAGGCATTCTTTAGCGTGTTACAGGGTTTGTATCATCCCCGCGTCAAATATCCGGACCTGTTGCAGCGTGAGGCGCCGTGAATCCTTCCATCGAGATTCGAGTCCATCCCCGCTTTTCGGCGCGTGTACCGCGCGCGCGCTTGCGCCAGGTTGCGCGCAAGACATTGCGTCTGCAAGATGCAAGTGCCGCGCTCACGGTTTACATCACCACCGATGGCGAGATACGCAAACTGAATCGTTCTTTTCACGCGTCCGATACCTGTACCGACGTGCTGGCTTTTCCCATGCATTCTGCGGGTCGTCCGCGCGAACTGGTGTATCTGGGCGATGTCGTCATCTCGTACGAGCGCGCGCGGGTGCAGGCACGTCGGGCAGGGTGGCGCATTGGCGACGAACTGGAATTGCTCACCGTGCACGGGATTTTGCACCTGCTGGGCTATACGGACGACACACCGACCGCGCGCGCGCGAATGTGGCAACAACAAACAAAAATCCTGGGCAAACCCATACCCTAGTGCTTGAGCGTTTAGTGTCATTCATCCGTAACTGCTCAGCCCCGTGTTCGCTCGCTATCGGTTAGAAACTGACGACTAACGCAAGCCGATGGCTGAGCCTGAATTTCGCCGTCGTTGTAGGGGCGAAAAACCTTTCATCCCTACGGGAACAACCCCACTCATCCCCCTGCCCCCCTGCTCTCCCCGCTTTGCGGGGAGAGCAGGGGGAGATGGGAGTGAGGTCGGGCGGTAAAGCCACCCGCCCTCACCTCCTTACGATGATTCCTCCTCCCCACGCCGCAGAGCGGCGTGGGGAGGAGGCGAGGGGGTGGGGCTTTTCCCGATGGACGGCACGGCTGAGTAATTACATTCATCCTTACAGATGGAGAACGGAATGGAGAAAATCGTTGAGTGTGTCCCCAATTTTTCAGAGGGACGTCGCGCGAATGTGGTGGACGAAATTGTCCAGGCCATGGCGTTGCCTGGGGTCAAGATATTGGATCGCGAGATGGATGCCAATCATCATCGCAGCGTCATCACGCTGGCAGGTGACCCGGCGGCGGTGGAAGATGCCGTGTTTCGTGGTATCGCCACTGCCGCGCGATTGATTGATCTGGAGCAACATCGCGGAGAACATCCGCGCATCGGCGCGACCGACGTGGTGCCGTTTGTGCCAATTCGCGGCGTGACGATGGACGATTGTGTCGCGATGGCGCGGCGGCTGGGCGAGCGCGTGGGACGTGAACTCGATATACCGGTGTATCTGTACGAGCGCGCCGCCACGCGTCCCGAACGGCGCGATCTGGCGTACATTCGTCGCGGCGAGTATGAAGAATTGAAACGTACCATCGCGACGGATCCCGACCGCGAACCCGATTTCGGACCCAGGCGCGTCGGCTCTGCCGGTGCCATCGCCATCGGCGCGCGTCCGTTCCTGATTGCCTACAACGTCAATCTGGCAACGAGCGATGTGCACATCGCCAGAGATATCGCGCGCGTGGTGCGCGAACGCGGCGGTGGTTTGCCAGCAGTCAAAGCACTCGGCTTTGAATTGAAAGATCGTGGCATCGTTCAGGTCTCGATGAACCTCACCGATTTTCACACCACGGGTATCTGGCAAGCCTTTAACGCTGTCCAGAGCGAAGCCGCTCGGCGCGGCGTGGCGGTTCTGGAAAGTGAAATTGTGGGTTTGGTGCCACTGGAAGCGTTAACCCAATTGGCGGTACAAGTCCTTAAACTCTCCGCATTAAGCGTGAATCAAGTGGTGGAAATGAAATTGTTTGGTGAAGGAGCAAGAGAGTAAGTTGTCTCTGCGGACGCTGGCGTTTGTCTTGCGTTCTGTGTTTCTGTTTTGCGAGGAATCGGTGTGCACTCGGTGTTGATGCATAAATATCCCGTCCGTCTCATTCTGGCGGCTTACATCCTGGCGTTGGTGCTCTTGTTTGCCCTGCTATTCGCCATGCAGCTCCCCGTCGAATTGCTGGGGGTGATGGTGGTGCCCGCGATTCTGGCAGCCGTGCTTTATCCGCGTCGGGTGTACATCACTATGGCTGTGCTGTTGATTCTGCATGCTATTGTCGGTATCGCCTGGCTGGCGCCTGATCCGCGCACTTCCTACATCGGTCTGGTGATTTTTACGGCGGCCTGGAGCGCTGTGGCAGAAATACTGCGCGCGCTGGTAGCGATGCAACGCCGCACGGAAACTAAACTGCGTGAGAGTGAAGAACGGTATCGGTTACTCGTCGAGAATCAAGGCGAAGGGGGTCACCATAGTGGACCCGCAAGAAAACTTCATCTTTGCGAATCCAGCGGCAGAAGAAATCTTTGGCGTTGCGCCGGGTGGATTGCGCGGCAAGAACCTGCGCGACTTTGCTACCGTATCCCAGTTCACCTTCTTTGAAGAACAGACCCGGCAATGTCTCGCTGGTGAAAAGAGTTCATACGAAGCCACCATCCTCCGTCCCGATGGCGAAGCGCGCACGTTACTGGTGACCGCCACACCCTATCGCAATGCCGAAGGTCAATTTGTAGGTACGTTCGGCGTCTTTCGAGACATTACCGAACGCAAGCAGAGTGAGCAAGCCCTCGCGCGGCGCGATGCGATTCTGAACGCGGTGACGCTGGCGGCGGAGCGTTTTCTGCGTACCTCATCGTGGCGCGATCATATCTCTCACGTGATGGAGCATTTGGCGCGTGCCACGCAGGTCAGCCGTATCGTGATCTTTGAGAATCGCTGGGAAGCCAGCGGGACTTTGCTGTGGCAGCAACGCTACGCGTGGATGCCTGACGCACCCTCGCCCATCGTCCATATTTTGGAAGAGCGTACGCTGGAACCGGTGGCACAGGGATTGGAACGCTGGGTGCACGCGCTCGAACGCGGCAAGTGGATTCACGGAAATGTGCGCGATTTTCCACCCAATGAACAAACGGTGTTGACCGCGCAAGGTGTACGTTCTGTGGTGTTGGTGCCCATTTTTGTTCAGACGACCTGGTGGGGCGTGATGGAGTTGGACGATGGGCAATACGAGCGTCAATGGTCGAGGGCCGAGATAGATGCACTGGTGACTGCGTGCGACATTCTGGGCGCGGCGATTGGGCGGGAGTGGATTGATACGGAATTGCGTACCCGCGCGCATTACCTCGAACTGGTCAATCGCATTACCGATGCGGCAATTGCCGCGCCGAATCTGTCCCAGATGTTACAGACCATTGCCCGGCATCTGAGCGAATTGTGGAATGCCGATGGGTGTTATCTGCGCGTGTTCGACATGGCCTCTCCCACCCACTACTACCATGCTGCCGCCGGTATGCTGAGCGCGCTGGAGCATACGGCGGATCCATCGCTGGAAACACTCATGCGCGAGGTCGCGCAACGAGGGAGTGTGCTTCCCGCGAGTGACCTTATGGCCCCAGATGTGTTCCACCTGCTCAAATATCCCGTTCGTTCGCTTGTCGGTTTACCGCTCATCGCGCGCGGCGAGCGCCTGGGCGCGGCGCTGATTGCTTTTCGTCATCTGCGTTACCTGACTCGCGCAGAAATGGAACGCGGCGAACAAGCCGCACGGCATCTGGCACTGGCAATCGCCAGAGCGTATGCTCTGGAGTTGGAACGCCAGCGCGCGACCGAACTCGAGACGATTCACTCGGTCGGTTTGAGTTTGATCCAGAGTCTCGATCTGGGAAACGTCCTTGATAATATCTTGATGGGTGTCTTTCGCCTAAGCCCCGATGCGCAAGACGCGCACATCTATTTCTATCGTAACGACCGTCTGGAGTTCGCGGCGTCGCTGTGGGAAGACGGGCGCAAAAACTATGAATTCTCATCACCGCGCCCGCACGGCTTGACGAATACCGTCGCGCGGCACGGCGAAATGATTGTGATTCACGATGCCGCGACTCATCCCTTGTTTGCCGGTTTGCCACATACCCACAGCGGTGCCATCATCGGCTTGCCACTCAAAATCGGTACGCGGGTTGTTGGCGTAATGAACGTGGCGTATCGTACCAGCCGCCATTTCTCCAGGAGCGAATTGTGTGCGCTGGAATTGCTGGCCAGTCAAGCCGCCATCGCCATCGAAAATGCGCGCCTGTTTGACGAGACCCGTCAACGCGCCGAACGGATGAATGTCCTCAACGAAATTGGTCGCGCGCTCACGGCGACGCTCCAGTTACCCGAGTTGTATCGGATCATTCAGCAACAGACGCAACGCATCTTGACGACGGATGCCTTCTTTATTGCTCTCTATGATGAACACTATCAACTGGTGCACTTTCCTTTCGTGTATGATGATGGTACGGAATACCCTGGTTTTCAGGTGCCCTTGCCGACAACAGGTCCGCTGAGTTACGTGATTCGTACGCGCGCGCCCTATCTGGTCAATCGGGCAACGAATCACGTGTTTAAGGGGGGGAACGCATTTCGGGTCCCCCGAGAAAAAAGCCGCTGCGGCGATTTATGTACCGATGATGTTGGGCACACGCATACTGGGTGTAATGTCCACACAGAGTTATCGCGAAAACTCGTATCAACAAGACGATGTCCAGCTCTTTCAAACCATTGCCGCGCAAGCGGCCATTGCCTTGCAGAATGCGCGGCTGTACAACGAGGTTCAGCAATTGGCAACGATGGACGAGTTGACCGGCGTCTTTAACCGGCGCGGACTCTTTCAACTGGCAGAGCGCGAAGTAGATCGCGCGCTTCGCTATCAACGTTCTCTTGCTGTAATGATGCTGGACATTGATTGCTTCAAAGCGGTGAACGACATCTATGGTCATCTCGTTTGGTGATCGGATTTTGCGCGCGGTGGTCGAACGATGTCGCGAATATCTGCGCGTGTTTGACCTCATCGGACGCTATGGTGGGGAAGAGTTTCTGCTGGTTCTGCCAGAGACGAACGACGCGGAGGCGCTCGGCGTCGCCGAACGTCTCCGCAGGACAATCGAACATATGCGCGTGCCGGTGGGAGAGAATGAAATCGCGGTCACGGTGAGTCTGGGGGTCGCTGTGATGACGCCCGCCATAACCAATCTAACGATGTTGATCGAGCACGCCGACCACGCCCTCTATCTTGCCAAACAAGCCGGACGCAATTGCGTACGTCAATACAACGAGTCGCTATGATCATCTTTGAATTCCATATCTCACGCGCCGCGCGCGCGCGCTATGCAGTGGACGATACACTGTTTGCACTCAGCGGCAACGTCCTCTTTGCCGATCTGTCTGCCGCGCGTCGTCTGGCCCACCAGATGAGCGCGGTGCGCGCGCAGCCCGTCAGCGCGGCGCAACTGTACGCGATGGGCTTGATTGACGAACTGTTGCATTATGTCGTCGCGTTGTACCAGCGCCACGTCGCGCCGCGCGCGCTGGTCGACGCGCGCGTGTGGCTGGAACGCGCGCTCGGCAAGGAGGTGCTTGACGACGCCTTGCTCACCTTTGCGCGCGAATTTCCCGGTGTGGCGGTCTATCGCGGCCAGATGGACGCGGCACACTTTTTGCAGGGGGAAACTGCCGGCGTGTCGCATCGCGACATCGTGTTGGAAGAAGTGCTGATGCTGTGGCTGGCGAACGAAAACCCTGCCTTTGCGCCATTCCGCGAATTGTTCGACGATACGGTACTCGAACAGAACACAGCGTACCCAACGCTCATCGCGCGCCTGCACGAGTTTTTCGACACGCAACCGCGCTTTGGTCCCGACCATCAAACGTTGATTGAGATGTTGCGCGCGCCCGCGCTTGCCGCGCCGCATTCACTCGAAGCGCAGTTGGAGTTCATCCGCACGCGCTGGGGTTCACTCATCGGCGATTATCTGCGTGTGGTGTTGCTTGGTCTGGATGTGCTTAAAGAGGAAGCGCGCGCGTTCTTTGGTGGTCCTGGACCCGCGCGTGTGCCGACGTTTCGCCGCGACGCGCGCGGTGTGTACGACGGCGAGTATCCCGAATACGAACGTTTTAGCCGCGATCTCGATTGGATGCCGCGCGTTGTGCTCATCGCCAAGAGTACGCTCGTGTGGTTGGATCAACTTTCTAAAAAATACCAGCGTCCCATCACGCGCCTCGATCAAATTCCCGATGAAGAACTCGATTGGCTGGCGCGGTGTGGCTTTACCGCGCTGTGGCTGATCGGCATCTGGCAACGCAGTCCGGCATCCCGACGCATCAAAGAACTGTGCGGCGCGATGAACGCGGAAGCGTCGGCGTATGCCGTGTACGAGTATCGCGTGGCGGATGAACTGGGCGGCGAGACGGCACTCGAAAATCTCAAGGCGCGCGCCGCCCAGCGCGGCATTCGTCTGGCGAGCGATATGGTGCCCAATCACATCGGCATTGATTCGCCGTGGGTGATGGAACATCCCGATTGGTTCATCGCCACTGACCACTCACCTTTCCCGTCCTACTCGTTCACCGGCGAAAATCTCTCGCGCGATCCGCGCGTCGGCATTTTTCTGGAAGATCACTATTTCAATCGCACCGATGCCGCGGTCGTGTTCAAGCGCGTGGATTTCGCCACCGGCGCGGTCACGTACATCTATCACGGCAACGATGGCACCAGTTTTCCCTGGAACGATACCGCGCAGTTAAATTTCCTCAAATCCGAAGTGCGTGAAGCCGTCATCCAGACGATTCTGCACGTGGCGCGCCAGTTTCCGATTATCCGACTCGATGCCGCGATGACACTTGCCAAACGACACTATCAGCGGCTCTGGTTTCCCCAGCCCGGCACCGGCGGCGCGATTCCTTCGCGCGCGGAATTCGCAATGTCCAAAGAAGCGTTCGATGCCGCAATGCCGCAGGAATTCTGGCGCGAGGTCGTGGATCGCGTGGCCGTGGAAGCACCCGATACGTTGTTGCTCGCCGAAGCGTTCTGGTTGATGGAAGGCTATTTTGTGCGCACGCTGGGAATGCATCGCGTTTACAACAGCGCGTTTATGAATATGCTGCGCGATGAAGAGAATGCCAAATATCGTTCCGTCATCAAGAACACGCTCGAATTCGATCCTGAGATTCTCAAGCGTTACGTGAACTTTGTGAATAATCCCGATGAGCGCACGGCGGTTGACCAATTCGGCAAAGGCGACAAGTACTTTGGCGTAACAACGCTGATGGTCACCTTGCCCGGCTTGCCGATGTTCGGGCACGGGCAAATCGAAGGATTCGCCGAACGCTACGGAATGGAATTTCGTCGCGCGCTGTGGGATGAACAGCCCGACCACGCGCTCATCGAACGACACGCGCGCGAGATTTTTCCGCTACTCCATCGGCGCGCCTTGTTTGCCGAAGTGGAAAATTTCTTGCTGTACGATTTCTTCACTCCCAACGGCATGGTGGACGAAAATGTGTTCGCCTACTCGAATCGGCGCAGCGACGCGCGCGCGCTCGTGGTGTATCATAACAAGTATGCCGATACGCGCGGCTGGATTCGTACGTCCGCCGCGTACCTCGACAAAGCGACGAATCGCCTTGTACAAAAAACGTTGAGTGAGGGCTTGAACCTCCCGCGCCACGAACAGATGTTTGTGATCTTTCGCGATCACGTTTCGGGGCTGGAGTATATTCATCCAACGGTCGAATTGTGCGAGCGGGGTTTGTATGTGGAACTGGGCGCGTATCAACGGCGCGTCTTGCTCGATTTTCGCCTGGTGAGAGACGATGCGTTGCATCCGTACGCGCGGCTGTGCGTGTCGCTCAACGGGCGCGGCGTGCCGAGCGTGGAGGAAGCGCTGCGCGAGATCCGTTTGCAAACGGTGCATCTGCCTTTCCGCGCGCTGGTCAACGCGGAGACGTTGCGTCTTCTCTTGACGGTGGACCCGCGTGGCAAGGCAAGCGCGGCAGTGTTGGACGATGTGCAGCACCGTTACTTGCGTCTGGTGCGCGCGGTCAAGCAATTCAGCGGCGGGCTGGCAAACGAAATCGAACTGGCTTTGCAAATGCGCCGCGAGTTACACGCGGCGTTGCAACTCGGCGCGCGTCTGCGCACGCGGCGCGTGTCACCTGTCCTGAAATATCTGCGCACGTATCTCCGCGATGATGGCGCGTGGGCGCTGCTCATCGTTTGGGTGTGGGTGCACGCGCTCGGACGCGCGCAGGAAGAGCGCGAGTACGCGGCGCGCAGTCGCGCCTGGCTCGACGAGTGGATGCTCGGTCAGCACATTGCGCGCGCGCTGGAGGATTTTGGACTGGAGGCAGAGCGCGCGCGGCGCGCCGTCCAACTCATCAAACTGATGACCCAGCATCAGCATTGGTTTAGCGTACGCAAGCATCGCGCCGCGCAGTTGGTGGAGGCGTGGCTCCGCGACGAGTCCACGCGCGAATTTTTGGGCGTCAATCTGTATCAAGGCGTATGGTGGTTTCACAAAGAATCGTTTGACGAATTGCTGTTCTGGATGTACACTGTGGCAGTGGTCTTGTCGGGCACGGAGATTGCGCGCGCGACGCAGCGCATCGCTGCGCAACGGCGCGCGCTGTTCGAGGTGGTCAAGACGCTCCGCGCCGCGAAGCGCCAATCGAAATATCAAGTGGAGCGTTTGCGCGCGGCGATGTGGTGATGTCCGCGCGACGCACAACTCAATTCACGTCGCACCGATGGCGACGAAAAAGGGAGGAGACCAATGGAGGTAAACTATCCCAAACCCTGGGTCAAGTTCTACGAACCCGGTGTGCCCGAGACGGTGGAGATTCCCACCCACACCCTCCACCAATCGTTGAGTATGGCAGCCGCACAGTATCCAGACAACACGGCCATCATTTTCTATGACAAGAAAATGACGTGGCGTGAACTGGATGCGGCGGCCACGCGTTTCGCGGTCGCGTTGCAAAATCTGGGTGTGCAAAAAGGCGACCGCGTGATGTTGTACCTGCCCAACACACCGCATTTTGTCATTGCCTTTTATGGGACGTTGCGGGCAGGCGGAATTGTCGTTCCCACGAATCCGATGTACGTGCCGCGCGAACTGGCGTACCAGGCCACGGATTCTGGTTCCGAGACGATTGTCGCGCTCACAATGTCGTGGAAGACCATCAAAGAGGCGCGTGCGAACACCCCCTTCAAACGTGTGATTCTTGGCAACATCAAAGAGTATTTTCCACCGTTGCTCAAATTCCTGTTTACGGTGGCGCGCGAGAAAAAGGAGGGCCATCGCCCCGATGTGCGCGGTGAAGTCGGGGTGTATGATTTTCAAACGTTGTTGCAGAACAGCGGCACGCTCAAGCCCGTTGAGGTTTCGCAAGACGATATAGCGGTGTTGGGATACACCGGCGGCACCACGGGTGTCTCCAAAGGCGCGATGCTCACCCATCGCAATCTGGTGGCGCAAGCCGCGATCACGCTGGCGTGGTTTCCCGGCCAGACGCCCGGCAAAGATGTGTTTATGGGCGCGTTGCCACTCTTTCACAGTTTTGGGATGACGTGTGTGATGAACGCGGCGACGCACATCGGCGCGGCGATGATTCTGATTCCCAACCCGCGCGATCTGCCGACAGTCTTGCGCGCGGCGCACAAGCATCGCCCCACGATTTTTTCCGGTGTACCGACGATGTACGCCGCCATCAACAATCGTCCCGATTTGAAAAAGTACGATTTGACTTCGATCAAGAGTTGCACGAGCGGCGCCGCGCCTTTGCCGCTCGAAGTGCAAACGCGCTTTGAGCAAATCACCGGCGGCAAACTGGTGGAAGGGTACGGCTTGACCGAAACCTGCTCGCCCACGCACGTCAATCCACTTGCGGGCACGCGCAAGATCGGGACGATTGGTGTGCCGTTGCCCAACACGCTCGCCAAGATCGTTGATCCCGAAACAGGCAAAGACCTGCCGATTGGTGACATCGGCGAGATTGCCATCCAGAGTCCCCAGGTGATGAAGGGCTATTGGAACAAGCCCGAAGAGACCGCGCGTGTGATGCTGGAAGGTAAATGGTTCCTCACCGGCGATCTCGGCAAAATGGACGAAGATGGTTTCTTTACCGTGGTGGATCGTAAAAAGGATATGTTCATCGTGGGTGGCTTTAACGTGTATCCCCGCGAAATCGAGGAGGTGCTGTATCAGCATCCCAAAGTGCTCGAAGCGGCGGTGATTGGCATTCCCGATGTGCAGCGCGGCGAAAACATCAAAGCGTTCATCGTGCTCAAGCCGGGCGAAACGGCGACTGCCGAAGAGATCATCGAGTATTGCCGCGCGCATCTCACGCGCTACAAGGTGCCGCGCGAGGTCGAATTCCGCGACACGCTACCCAAGACGCTGGTGGGCAAAATCTTACGGCGCACCCTGCGCGACGAAGAGATGGCAAAACGAATGCCAAAGACCTAAAAACGAATTCGCACGGACAAAAGTGTCCGTGCGAATTTTTCTATCTGGATTTGTGGCGAGGGTATGGGCAGGAATACTGTGGCGTACCAACCGCGTCCAAAGTGACTTGCGAATCCAGCGTCCAACTCCGCCGACTCTACCAAAAGGCGCGGGAGTTTATCCTGAGCGCAGCGAAGGATAGCGCGGTCAGTGCGCGTGTGTTTGTTGATATTCGCTATGCCGTTTCCACTTGCAGTATGTGCCATTTCTCTGGTTGGGTTCGAGTGCTCAAGGCAAGAATTTCAATACCAACAACACGTCCATCCTTGTCAAAGATCAGACCGGGATGGACCTCTTCGGACTCGACAATCGCTGTATCGTCTAAACGTACAGAGTGCGTCATTCTCCTTGTCAATCTTGAATTTCATTTCTTCCTCCGTAAGCGTCGGTCAAAGAACACAGTCACAACGCGATTGGGTTTTACCTGCGGGTTGACAATGACTCGCAGGATACGGCTTTGCCTCTCCGGGATTGCTTTATACTCCAAACGGCTAGATTAACTCTTAAACCCGCCTCTGAACTTCGCTCGCCGTCGGTTAGAAACTAACGCCTCACGCGAGCCGATGGCAAA
This sequence comes from Anaerolineae bacterium, assembly GCA_034435315.1. Lineage (GTDB taxonomy): Bacteria > Chloroflexota > Anaerolineae > UBA4142 > UBA4142 > VGOB01. The sequence goes on from DAOTYB010000201.1 coordinate 16,388, forward strand.
ATGTAACATCGTTCCCCAAGAATAACCCCTCTCATCCCCCTGCCCCCTGCTCTCCCCGCAAGCGGGAGCGCAGGGGGATGACGGGGTGGTGGCGGGCGGCTGCGCCGCCCGCTCACTCCCACTCCCTTGATTCCCCCTCCCCACGCCGCTCTGCGGCGTGGGGAGGGGGCAAGGGGGTGGGGCTTTTCGCGATGGAGGGCACGGCTGAGTAATTACCTGTCGTTTCAACATCGCGCAGGCGTTTCAGTTTCGCGCGCCGCGCTGGTTTTGATTATACTTGTTCGGGGCGATGTGTCAACGCGGGAAAACAAAAACCCAAAGCCGTCCGATGACGCTTTGGGTTTTGCTAGTGGGCGAGACAGGACTCGAACCCGTGACTTCTTCCGTGTAAGGGAAGCGCTCTACCAACTGAGCTACTCGCCCAAGTCAATGAGCCAAATCAAATGAGCAATGAGCCAATGTGCCAATGAGCCAAATCATAATGAGCCAATGAACCAATGTGCCAGGTCAATGAGCCAATGAACCAATGTGCCAATGAGCCAAACCATTTGTTCATTTGTCATTTGTCATTTGTTCATTTGCCATTCATTTGGCTCATTCGCATTATAGATGGGTGTGGTGGGTTTGTCAAACACAACGCGCGGCGTATAATCTGGACAAAGGACGAAGGACGAATGACGGAGGACGAAGGACGAACGATGGACGAGATTTTGTGGACGAGTGGGTTTATCAACGAACGTATCCTCGCGCCGATTTCGCCACTCGGTTGGTCGCACATTGCTCCATTCATCGAGCAACTCGCGCTGCGTGAGCCGTTGCGCTTTTTGGGTTACCCTGATGCCGAGACGATTCCCCTCACGCGTTTGTGGCGCGGCTTGCCGTACGTCAACGCGCGCGCGTTCCACATCTTTTACAAAGTTTTTCCCGATTTTTTGCTGCCCGAAGACGCGTACCGCTACTTTCCGAACGGCGATGTGTCGCTTCGGCATCGCGCGCCGTATCCACGCTGGCGCGACGCACCGCGCGTGATGCTTGCGCTCCTCCGCGCCTTCATCGCTGATCCGTTCAACGTTTCACCGCTCCACAACCATCGTCACTGGGCGCGCTATACGCGCACGCACGATGCGCGTATCGCCGCGCTGCGCGCGCGCATAGACGCGTGGACGCGCATCGAACCGCGCGAGATTTTCGACGCGCTGCACGCGGTGATGCAGTTGCATGGCAACATTTTACGCATTCACCGCTGGAGTTTGATCGATGCCGAGTTGACATTCGGTTTGCTCAAGCGACTCGTCGCCGCGTGGATTGACCGCGAGCATACCAACGAAATCCTCGCGCGTCTGGTGGCTGATGTGCCGAACAAGACGCTGGAAGTGGACGCCGCGCTGCGGGCGCTGGCACAGGACGAAGGACGGAGAACGAATGACGAAGGACGGAGGACGAACGACGAATGGGCGGCGTTTCTGGCGGAACACGGTCATCGTTCCTTCTCGGTGGATATTGCTGTACCAACGTTTGCCGAAGCGCCGGAGCAGATCGAACGGCTGTTGCTGACGCTTGATGACGAAGGACGAACGACGAAAGACGAAAGACGAAAGACGAATGACTCTCCTCTTTCCTCTCTCCTCTCTCCTCTCTCTTCTCTCCCCCAACGCGTCCTCTTCAACTGGGTGCTCACGCTCGCGCGGCATTATCTCGCGTTGCGCGAGGATCAACGCTACGCGTGGCAAAAATCGCTCGCGCTGGCGCGACGATTGTATCTGCTGCTGGCAGAGCGGCTAGTCGCGGATGGTGTCATCACGGAGCGCGAGGCGGTGTTCTACGCGACGCACGAGGAACTTGTTGCGTATTTCGAGGCACGCTTGCCCGGAGGAGAACTCGCGCGCGCGATTTCCGCGCGGCAGGTCGAATGGCGCGAGTACGCGCGCGCGTTCGCGCAAGCGCCCGCGACGGCGTATCCGCCGTTTTTGCGCGGCGATGTGCCATTGTGGAACGCGCCGCCACGCATCCTGTCGCAATGGCGCGGGCGCGCCATCAGCGCGGGTGTCGGCAGAGGTGTCGCGCGCGTGGTTCACGCGGCGGATGAACTCGCGCGCGTGCAGTACGGTGATGTGCTCGTTGCACCCGCGACTGACCCGGCGTGGACGCCGGTGTTTGCGCGCCTCGCCGGGCTTGTGGTCGAGCGCGGCGGCATCCTGTCGCACAGCGCGGTCGTGGCGCGCGAATATCGCGTGCCAGCAGTCGCCGGCATCGCGAACATCGTCGCGGCGATTCAAGAAGGGGAAATTGTCGAGGTGGATGGAAATCGCGGGGTGGTTTCGATCGTTGGATAGTTGGGTCGTTGCATTGTTGGGTCGTTGTATCGTTGCATCGTTGCATTGTTGGGTCGTTGCATTGTTGGGTCGTTGCATTGTTGTTTAGCACCCAACGGTTCAACGATCCAACGAACAAACGATTCAACGATTCAACGATCCAACGAACAAACGATCCAACGATTCAACAATCCAACGACCCAACGAACCAACGAACCAACGATCCAACGAACAAACGATCCAACGATTCAACAATCCAACGACCCAACGAACCAACGAACCAAAGATCCAACGAACCAACTAATCCAACTTGACCGGCTTGCTCAACACCGCCACAAGCAACTTGATGGCGTTTTGCAAATCGTTCAGGTCAATCATTTCCGACGGCGTGTGAATGTAACGCGTGGGAATCGAGATACAACCGGTGGGCACACCTTCGCGCGTCGTTTGCATTGCCATCGCGTCGGTGGTGCCGCCGGTGAGAACTTCGAATTGATACGGAATCTTTTCCGCGCGCGCCGTATCGGCGAGTAGGTTCTTCACCGCGGGATGTGCAAGCATTCCCGCGTCTTTTACTTTGATGGCGGGACCTTTGCCCAGTTGCACCGCCATCGGATTCGACTCGGGGGTATCGCCGGTGCCGGTCACATCCACCGCAATGGCGAGATCGGGTTGCACGCCGTACGCCGAAGTCGTGGCGCCACGCAAGCCCACTTCTTCTTGCACCGTAAACACGAGATAGACATCGTGCGGCGATTGCTTCAACTCGCGCAGCACTTGAATCAATACGACACAACCGATGCGATCATCCATCGCTTTGGCGACCAGACGGTTGCCGAGATCGGAAAACTCGCGCCAAAAGCCGGCGGGATCGCCCACCTGAATCGGTGCATCATCTTTGCTGGTCGCGCCCACGTCAATGAACAATTTGTTCAACGTGATTTCGCTTGTCGTCGAGTTTTTCGTCTCGCGTCCAAACACGCCAATCACGCCATTCGCAAAACGACAGCGTTGACCAAAGAGAGTCAGTGGAAACACGCCACCGATCGGCGCAAAGCGCGCAAATCCTTTTTCGTCAATATGCGTGACAATCACACCGATTTCGTCCATATGCGCGGCGAGCATCACTTTTTTGCGCGGTGCCGCGCCGACGCCTTTTTTGCGCGCGATCAAATTGCCCAGCGCGTCTACGCGGATTTCATCGGCATAGTCTTTGACTTCATCGCGAATCAACTCGCGCACCACGTTCTCATATCCCGAAGGTCCATACGCTTCGGTGATGCGCTTGGTCAGGGCTTTGAGGGGAGGCAGATTTGCGTTGTAGGTATCTTGCATTGGAAAGTGAGCCATTGTTTACCTCGCTAAAGATAAATGCTCGGAAGATTTTCGATGTGCGATTTGCGATTTTCGATGGCTAGCCTTGCCAATGAACAATCGAAAATCGGCTGTCGAAAATCTTTAGATTTGAGCCACCTTGGGCAATGCTCTGGTCATCAGCGTAATCAAGTACTCCAGATCGCGTTTGTTGAGTAAACTGACCGGCGAGTGGATATAGCGCGTGGGGACCGAGACCGCCACCGATGGTACACCTTCTTTGATGAGCGCGATACGCCCCGCGTCGGTACCACCAGCGACGGCTTGTTTGAATTGGTACGGAATCTTGTTTTCCTTTGCCGTCTCGATGAGCAGATTTACCAGACGCCGATCTGAAATCAGCGAGTTGTCCGCGAACGTGATGGCAGGTCCGCCCCCCAGGCGCGTGACCGGCGACTCGTCCTTCTCTTTGGGCAAGTCATCACACACCGTCCCTTCGAGTGCAAAGGCGTACGTCGGTTCGATGGCATACGCCGCCACGCGCGCGCCGCGCGCGCCCACTTCTTCTTGCGCGGTAAATACACCGTACACATCGAACGGATAATCGCGCTTGAGAATCTCAACGAGCGCGGCGCAACCGGCGCGATCATCGAACGCTTTGCCTTTGACGCAATCGTTCCCGATGGGACTGAATGTTGTCGCAAAGGTAGCATAATCGCCGAGTTTGACCAACTCCTGGGCTTCTTCTTTGCTTTTGGCGCCAATGTCAATCGTCATCGCATCACTCTCTACGACCTGCTGACGTTCATTCGACTTGAGAAGGTGAATCGGTTTGGCGCCGATGACGCCGGGGATTTTGTCTTTGCCGATGAGCACGGTCTTGCTGAGGAGCACCCGGTCATCAATGCTGCCGACTTTGCGAAAGCGCAAGTGGCCATTCGATTCGTGATGCACGATCATCAAGCCGACTTCGTCCATATGCGCCGCGAGCATCACGCGCAGGGGTTTGCGCGCGCGTGTGCCTCTGGCTTTTTTGTAGGCGATCAAATTGCCCAGTGTGTCCACTCGATACTCGGTGACGTGGTTTTTGATCGCTTGAATCAAAATCTCGCGCACCTCGCCTTCGTTTCCCGAGACGCCGCGCGCGTTAGCAAGTTTCTCGAGTAGCATCTCTTTCCTCGGTAGGATGTATGACGAATGACGAATGACGAAGGACCAAGGACGAAGGACCAAGGATTTTACTTTCGTCATTCGTCATTCGTCCTTCGTCGTTCATCGTTCGTCCTTCGTCCTTCGTCATTCATCGTTCGTCATTCGTCTTTCGTCTTTCGTCCTTCGTCGCTTGTCTTTCGTCGTTCGTCGTTCATTCTTCGTCCTTCGTCGTTCGTCGTTCATCCTTCGTCCTTCGTCGTTCGTCGTTCGTCCTTCGTCATTGACTCCGCGCAATTGCGCCAAGAACGCCTCGTCAAGTGCTGCGCAAAAGAGTGCGAGCAATCGTCCAATGCGTTCCAGATCGGTGACGCAGAGGGCTTCGACGGAGGTGTGCATATAACGCAGAGGAATATCAATTAAGCCGGTGGGAATGCCTTCGCGCACCACCTGCATCGCCCAGGCATCGGTGCCGGTGGCACCGGTGTAGGCGGTCACCTTGAAGGGAATCTCGTTCTTTTTTGCGACCGCGACCAATTTTTCGTGGACGAGCGGGTGGATGTTGGGACCCATCGCGATACCCATTCCGCTTCCCAGCGGTACAGCGTTGATTTCGGTGGTGTTCGGTTGATCGGCATGGCTCACATCAATCGCGATGGCGACATCGGGATTGATGCGGAAGGTGGAAGTTTGCGCGCCTTTCAAGCCGACTTCTTCCTGCACATTTGCGACGGCGTACACGTCCCACGTATGTTTCATCGTCGCGAGGGCTTTGAGTGCCTCGGCAACGCACACCACCGCCGCGCGATCATCAAAGGCTTTGCCCGCGACCACATTGTTTTTCAGTTCGACCATTTCGCGCGCGTAGGTAATCAAATCGCCAATCTGCACCAATTCGCGCACGCGCGCATCGGGCAAGCCCACGTCTATCCATAAATCGGTCATCGGAATCACCCTGTCACGTTCCGCCTCGCTGAGGAGATGCGGAGGTCGCGCGCCGATGATGCCGCGCAGCGGTTGCTTGCCGTGCACGATCACTTCTTGCCCAAGGAGCACGCGCACGTCAAAACCACCAACCTGCGTAAAGCGCAGGAAACCGTCTTTAATCTCGGTCACCATCAAACCGATTTCGTCAATATGTCCTTCGATTAGGACTTTGCCTGTCCTGTGCGAAGAACCCGCGCCGCGTTTGAGCGCGATGACGCTCCCCATCGGGGTTAGCGTGATTTCATCCGCGTACGGTTTGAATTCGGCGATGACCATCTCGCGCACCGCATGTTCATAGCCCGAAACACCGTGCGCTTCTGAGAGTTGTTTCAAGAATTCTTTTGCCTGCACGGGAAATCTCCACGTCGTTTATCCAGAGTGTTGCCATTATAGCACGATAGGGTCAAGTGTCAATTGCAGGCAGGCGAGCAATTTCGGTCAGCCGTCAACTCGTGTTATAATAGCCGTGTGAATTCAGCCACGCTCGCGCCGCCGCGTCTTGCGCGCACGGCGACGATGGTGATGCTCTGCTTTGTTGCTAGTCGCACGCTGGGGCTGTTGCGCGATATGGTGATTAGCCATCAGTTTGGCACCGCGCGCGTGCTCGATGCTTATTGGTCAGCCTTCACGATTCCCGATTTTGTGTTCAATGTGCTGGCGGGTGGCGCGCTCGCTTCGGCATTCATTCCAACGTTTACTGCCGCGCTCGCGCAAAATGATGTCCAGCGTGCCTGGCAACTAGCACGCGCGCTTGTTACACTCGTTTTCATCACTCTCACCGCGCTGTGTGCGCTGTTGGCACTCGGGGCGCAGCCCATCGTCGCGCTGAGCGTGGCGCGTGGATTCACCCCTGCCGAGCAGATATTGACCGCAGACCTGATGCGCTGGATGCTCATCACGCCCATCGTTTTTGGTGTGAGTGGAATCGTGATGGGCATTTTGCAAGCGCACCAGCATTTCCTTTTACCCGCGCTTGCGCCCATCATTTACAACGTTGCCATCATCGGGGGCGCACTCTGGCTCGCACCAGTGTTGGGTGTTTATGGTCTGGTCGTCGGCGTGGTGGCAGGCGCGCTGTTGCATCTTGCCATCCAGATGCCGTGGTTCTGGGAGAGATTAGAGATTAGAGATTGGAGGGTCTCCCATCTCCAACTTCCAATCTCCAATCTCCAATCTCTAATCTCCACGCTCCACTCTCCAGACCTGCGCGCGGTCATTCGTCTGATGCTCCCGCGTATGCTCGGCATTGCGGCGGTGCAAATCAATTTCGTTGTCAATACGATGCTCGCGTCCACGCTGTCGGTGGGCGCGATTGCCGCGCTGGCGTACGCGTGGCGTGTGATGCTGCTGCCGGTCGGCGTCATTGGGCAATCGCTGGCGACGGTGGTCTTTCCGACGTTTGCCGCGCACGCTGCGCGCGCGGAACGCGATGCACTGAGCGCGATGTTCTCGAGCGCGTTTCGCGTGACAATGTACCTGACGATGCCGGCGACAGCGGGACTGGTCGTGCTGGGGACACCCCTCGTCACGCTCTTGTTTCAGCGCGGTCAGTTCGATGCGCACTCGACAGCAGAGACCGTGTTCGCGTTGCGCTTTTTCGCGCTCGCGCTCTTTGCGCACTCTGGTCTGGAGATTGTCGCCCGCGCGTTCTACGCGCTGCACGATACCTTCACCCCCGTCGTCGTCGGCATCGGCGCAATGGGCTTGAATATCGCGCTGAGCCTGCTGTTGATTTCACCGCTGGCGCACGGTGGGCTGGCCCTGGCAAATTCGATTGCAACGACGTTGGAACTGGGTGTGCTCCTGATGATTTTGCAACGACGGACGGGCATCGTGGACAGCGCGCGCGTCGCGCGCGCGACCGCGCGCATCGTTGCCGCGACCGTGGCAATGACAGTTGTGCTGATACCCTTTGCGAATCATTTTGCCGCGTCGCCTCTCGTCAGTGGGCTGGGCGGGATGGTGATCGGCGCGGCAGTTTATTTCATCGCTACGCTGATGCTGCGTTCAGACGAAATATCTCTGGTCTATCAACGCATAACCCGCAAATCCATCCGTGTATCGGCGAATGTGAGTGTTGAGAATGTTAGAGAAACTTGAAGCCGTCGAAAAACGTTACGAAGAACTCCAGACCCGTATGGCCGACCCGGCTGTGGTGAGTGATCCCAATCGCGTGCGCGAGATTTCGCGCGAGATGAGCGATCTGGAACCGCTGGTCACGAAATTTCGCGAGTACAAAGCCACGCGCGAGGCACTGGAGAAAACGCGCGCGCTGGCGCGCGATGACACGGACGAAGAGTTGCGCGCCCTCGCCAGAGAAGAAATCGAACAACTGGAAGCCAGCGCGCAGCGCTTGATGCAAGAAGTGCGTGTACTGCTCCTGCCCAAAGACCCGCGCGACGACAAGGATGTGTTTGTCGAGATTCGCGCCGGTACAGGTGGCGAAGAAGCCGCGCTGTTTGCCGCAGACTTGTATCGAATGTACACGCGCTATGCCGAAGATAAAGGCTGGCAAGTGGAACTGGTGGACGAAAATCGGACAGGTCTCAAGGGCTTGAAAGAAGTGGTGTTCGAAGTCAAAGGCAAGGGCGCGTACTCGCGCCTCAAATATGAAAGTGGCGTGCACCGCGTCCAGCGTATTCCGGTCACCGAAGCCAGCGGACGCATTCACACTTCTACCGCCACCGTCGCCGTGCTGGCAGAAGTGGACGAGGTGGCAGTGGAAATCAAACCCGATGATCTCAAAATTGATATTTTTCACGCTTCGGGTCATGGGGGACAGAACGTGCAAAAAGTTGCCACCGCGGTGCGGATCACCCATTTGCCCACCGGCCTGGTCGTCACCTGTCAGGACCAACGTTCCCAGTTGCAGAACAAAGTGCGCGCAATGAACGTGTTGCGCGCGCGTCTGTACGAAATCGAACTGGAAAAGCAACAGCGCGAAGTGACCGCGGCGCGACGCGCGCAGGTCGGTTCGGGGGAACGCGCCGAAAAAATTCGGACGTACAATTTTCCGCAGGATCGGGTCACCGATCATCGCATCGGTTTGACGTTGCACAATTTGCCGCGTATCCTCGATGGGCATCTGGATCCGCTCATTGATGCGCTGATTCTGGCGGATCAAACGGAAAAGTTAAAAGCGGCGGGAGTGGACAATGGAGCAAAAATGTGACGTGGCGTCAACGTGTTCTGCTGTTTTTGTTCATCGTGGCGATCTCCGGGTTGAGTGTGTGCAGCGTGGTCGTACGCCTTGCACCGTTGCCGCGCGAAATGCTCGTGCCGCTTGCGTGGTTGCTGACTGCCACACCCACGCCGCGCTTTACCGATGATGATGTGCGCGTCGCGGCGATTATCGCGACGTACGAAGCACAAGTGTTTCCTGAACCGCTCAAGTCGCAGGCGTACCGTGCAATCATCTGGACGATGCGGAACCGCGTCGAAATCGGTTTTGGCGGCGCGGTCCGTTACACCGACGAGCGCGTCACCAGTCGTTATGCCGCGTATGCGGAGCGTAAGGACGCGCTACCCGATCCACGCGCGCTCGACATTGCGCGCGAGGTTCTCGGCGCGGCGACGCGCGACGAGGACCCGACGCGCGGCGCGCGGCATTTCGTGGATCGTTCGTATTGGACGGGCACGCACGAGCAAACCGGCAACGTGGTCAAGGTGCGCGGCAAGTTTAGCGATGCCGATGTGCAACGTCTGGTGGACGCGGGTCAATTCAATCTGGTGATTGAGTGGAAAGCACCGCCCGGTCACCCGCGCGGCGCGCTCTTTTACGGTTTGTATTTCTTTGACTTTTGGCCGCCGCCAACGCCGGTGGTCACACCAACGTTCACCCCCACGCGCACTGCCACGCGTACACCAACCGCCACAGCACGCCCCATCACACCGACGCGCGTCGAGAGGTTGTCACCCACTCCGCGCCCCGTCATCACCGCAACCCCCACCTTGACGGCAACACCCACGTTATACGCGGCTTTTCGGAAATAAAAAAAATACGCGGCAGTCGGCGGTCGCGTTTTCGGATTTGTTAATCGGCGCGGCGCACGCGCCCGCCACGACGGATGAAAATATCCACCAAGAACACGAAGAGACACGAAGGTTTTTTCTTCGTGTTCCTTCGTGACCTTGGTGGACAAATGTATTTTCGAAGGAGTTGTTCATGGGCGCACGCGCCTGCCACGACAGATGAAAAGATCCACGAAGGACACGAAGATTCACGAAGGTTTTTTCTTCGTGTTCCCACTTGCCCTGGC
>DAOTYB010000202.1:0-15988 GCA_034435315.1 Anaerolineae bacterium
CTCCCCCGCCCTTGATGCCCCCTCCCCACGCCGCAGAGCGGCGTGGGGAGGGGGCAAGGGGGTGGGGCTTTTCGCGATGGATGACACGGCTGAGTAAATTACTCACAAATCAAAAAAATCGGTAATCGAAAATTATCTTCCGTGTCCTACGCCAGCGTGACAACTCAAACAATCGGTCGGCGCTCTGGCGTCTGGGTGTGCGATCAGCGCGACCAGTTCACCGTGACAGTACAAACAACTCTCTTGTGTAACCGCACGATTCAGCGCGGTGATGCGAATCGGTTCGCGAAAATCGTTCAGCGTGAATGCTCTGCTGTGATTGAAACCGTTCAGTCCCTTGATGGCATACTTGGCGAGGAGTGATGAGTGTGGTGTATGACAATCGTTACAAACAGCGACGGCGCGATGGCTTCCGCGTTCCCAGCCATCATACATCTCACGCATCACGTGACAATTGGCACACGCGCGCGGATTATCGGACAGGTACGAAAATCCATCGGCATAACTGAACGTGAATGTACCCAGGCCAAAGATGCCACCCCCTACCCCAAACAGCAGCAACCATCCCAGCCAGGGAAGCGCAGAGAAAAACACTCCCAATTTGGCAAGCATCATTTAGACCTCTGCTATATAAAACACCCTCAGGGAACACAAAGCGTGTTCACCCGAGGGTGCCATCGTCACACCACTCTATAACCGCATTTTATTGTAGCGTAGACATAGAGTTCTGTCAATGACAAAAATCATTTTTACTTGTGGCATCGGATTTTTCGCATATGCGAAGCCAGTCGCCCCAAAATTCGCCTATGACTCGTGAAATTTGACGCCCACGTCGCGTGGTTCTATAATTTGCACTGATGACTCCAGATGCACTTGCCAAGCAACTCCGCGCACAACTTGCTGCCCTGCGCGAAATCACTCGCGCCATCAGTGCCGCCTGGTCGCTCGATCAAATTCTCACCCTCATCACGCGTAAAACGGCGCGCGTAATGGAAGTGGATTCGTGCTCGATTTATTTGCTGGACGACAAAGACGAATTGGTCCTCCGCGCCACCACAGGACTCGACCCTGCCGCGCTTGGACGCGCGCGCTTGAAATTGGGAGAGGGTCTCACCGGCTATGCCGCCAAAATGGGCAAGCCGGTGGCTGCCAGTGATGCCGCCAACGATCCACGCTTCAAGTACTTGCCCGAAACAAAAGAGAGTGTCTTTCAATCGCTACTCGCTGCCCCGCTCATCGCGCAAAACAAGGTGATTGGCGCGATCAACGTACAGACGCGCACCGCACGCACCTATGCCGAGCACGAAGTCGAACTCCTCTCGGTCATCGCGGACATTGCCGCGAGTGAACTGCAAAAGGCAATGCTGTATGAGGAAATCGGTGGCTTGAAAGAGGCATTGGAAACACGCAAACTAGTCGAACGCGCCAAGGGGATTTTGATGGCGCGGCATCACATCACCGAACAACAAGCCTTTACGCGGATTCAGCAGCAGGCGCGCGCCTCGCGCAAGACAATGCGCGCCATCGCCGAGGCAATCATTCTGGCAGATCAAGTGTAACAGTCATCTTGTTACAACTCTAACCACGTTCCAATCCCCCGCTCTACCGCGCGCTTGAACACGATGGGTGCAGTCGCCATATCGTCCATCGCCAGGCCAAGGTTGCACGTCATCGTGCGCTCGCGCGCGTTTTCGCGTCCGCGCTTTTTCCCCGTCACCAACTCGCCGATGCTCGCGTAAATCGGCGGAATGTTCTGGAAATAGCCGATGCTGCGATAATGCTCCAACTGCGGAATGTCATCGGTGCAGAATTTCGATGCTTCGCGCATCGCCGCGCCGTCCCAGTACGAATCGAAATCCACGAGCGAGGCGAACGTGCCTTCAGAGAGCCAGCCGGCTTTGATGGTCGCGTGTGGCTTGCGGAGAATCGGACCAGCGGTGACAACAATGTCCATTCCGCTCACTGCCTCGCGCGGCTCTTGCGCGATCGTCACCTGCACGCCAAAACGTTCGCGCATCTCGCGCGCATAGCGCTCCGCCGCCTCCGCCGACACATCGTAGGCGACGACGCGTTTAATTGGGAACAAGACGGTGAGCGCTTCGAGGTTCGTGCGTCCTTGCACGCCGCAGCCCAAAATCCCCACCGATTCGGATTCTGGTCGCGCCAGATATTTTGCCGCGATGGCAGTTGCCGCGCCGGTGCGCATCCCGGTAATCCACGTGCAATCCATCACCGCGAGCGGAAGCCCCGTCTCATCGTCGTTCAGAATAATCAAGCCGGTGATGTAGGGCAAGCCGCGCTTGGGATTTTCCGGGTAACCGCTCACCCACTTGATGCCGACCGAATGGAGCGCGGGGATGTATGCCGGCATCGCGTGGAGGAACGCATCGGGGCGCGGATGCACGCCGGGCTTGGGCGGCATCTCTACATGCCCTTCGCCATGTTCACGAAACGCGATTTCGAGCGCGTCAATGATTTCTTTCATCGTCACGCCCACCGACTCGACATTGGCGCGCGAGAGGTAGAGCAGTTTTTGTCCTGACATAGTTTTCCTCTAGAGACGAAGAATCGGAGAAGATTGGAGATTAGAGATTGGAGATTGCCGATTTTCGATTGCCGATTGCTGATTAGGCACAATCGCAAATCGAAAATCGGCAATTCTTCGTCCTCCGTCATTTGGCTCATTGGCTCATTGGTTCATTGGCACATTGACACATTGGCTCATTAGCACATTGGCTCATTGGTTCATTGTCCTCCACCACACCACCACGCCCAGGGTTACCACTGCGAGCGCGCCTAGCCCGATGAATGGCAGCGCGCTGGGCGCGTCCGCGCGCGCCTCGAACGTGGAGAGCGTTACCGCGGTGGGCGCGCCGCTATCCGAAAGCGCCCAGAGCGAGAAACTCGTCAGCCCGGTTTTTTGGACCCAGTTGTTCGACGTATCGCGGCTGGTGACCGAGCGCAGCGTCCAGCGTCCATTCACCTGTTGCCACATTTGCAAGTTGTTTTCGTTGATGCCGCTCAGTTCCGAATCGAGATAGTGCAACTGCAAGTCGAAGGTGTAGCCGCTGCCGCCCGTTGGCGTAATGGAATAGTAGCGTTGCACCGCGTTCGCCAAGCCACCCGGCGCGGACTTGAACAGTTGGACCGTGATTTCGGAGGGCAGTGTTCCGCTCGAGGCAAACTGAATTGTCGTGTACGGGCTGCCAAAGGAGTATGCCGTACCAGACGATAAAGATGTCCGCTTGGTTTTGCCCACCACGTCTGCGTTGCCCTGTGTGGTAGCGCTGCTTCCCATCGTCAGCACATATTCACTACTCACATTCAAATCGTAGTTCAGCGTTAGCGTGCCGTTTACTGTGGCGTTGTTGTTGAGATTGACGCCCGCGCTGTTGTTAATCGTGAGATTGTGGAACGTGAGACTGGCGCCGCTAATGCTTTGCGCTCCTGTGCCGTTCATTACAACTGTGCTATCCGTTGTATTGAACGTGCCGTTGTTGGTGAGGTTGCCGGCGATGTTCAGCGTCTCAGGCGCGTTGAACGTAGCGCCGCTGCTGACGGATACACCGCCTGCCCCCACCGTTAATGTTTGCGAGCCAGTACCGTGCGTCAGCATACCGCTTGAGCCGCCGCCAACGATGAGTTGGTACGCAGCTGCATCAGCGATCATAGTGATGGTGTGACCGTTGTTGATGATGACGATGTCGTCACCATCAGGAATGCCATCTGAATCGCACGTACTCCACGTGCTGCTATTACTCCAATTGCCGCTCTGCCCGCTGAGGCACACATCGAGCGGTGCGGCGAGCGCGGCGGGTGCACTCGGGTCATCGGATGGCGCGGCAAGCGCCACGAGTGCACTCACGCCCAGCAGGGTGGCAAGCAAAAGAATTGTGAGAGTTGAACGGGTTTTCATTTGTTACCTCCTGGAGATTAGAGATTGGGGATTAGAGATTGCCGATTTTAGATTGCCAATTGCCGATTGCGCACAATCGCAAATCGCAAATCGAAAATCGGCAATTCTCCATCCTTCGTCATTTGGCTCATTGGCTCATTGAATCACCCCCATTTCCCTCCCCACCCGCGCAAACACTTCCAGCCCGCGATCGAGATCGTCGCGCGAGTGCGCCGCGCTGATCATCACGCGGATGCGCGCTTTGCCTTTCGGCACAGTGGGGTAACCGATTGCCATCGCAAACACGCCCTCCTCGAACAAACGGCGCGAGAATTGCTGCGCGAGTGGTGCCTCGCCGAGCATAATCGGTGTGATAGGTGTGGTGCTAACGCCGGTGTCAAAGCCGAGTCGTTTCATCTCGCCTTTGAAATAGCGCGTGTTCTCCCACAACTTGTCCACGAGTTCCGTGGATTGTTCCAGCACCTCGACGGCGGCGAGACACGCGGCAGTATCCGCTGCGGTGATGGCGGAGGAAAAGAGGAACGGGCGCGCGCGCTGGCGAATCCAATCAATGACGATTTTCTTGCCGGCGATCACACCGCCCATCACGCCGAACGCTTTGGAGAGCGTGCCGATTTCCAAATCGAACTTGCCGTGCAAACCAAAATGATCCACGATGCCGCGCCCACCGCGCCCGATGACTCCTTCGCCGTGCGCGTCGTCCACCATCGTCATCACGCCATATTTTTCGCATACCTCGTACAATTTGTCAATAGGAGCGATGTCCCCATCCATTGAAAAGACACCATCGGTCACCAGGAGCGCGCGGCGATAGTTGCCGATGTTCTCTTTGATGACGCGTTCCGCGTCCGCCACGTCGCAGTGTTCGTAAATCAAAATTTTCGCCGACGATAAACGACAGCCGTCAATGATGCTCGCGTGATTCAGCCGATCGGTGAAGATTACATCTTCCTTGCCGACCATTGCCGGGATTGCCGCCTGATTCGCACAAAAGCCGGACTGGACAAACAGCGCGTCCTCTACGCCTTTGAACGCGGCGATGCGCCGCTCGAACTCGCGGTGCAATTCGAGTGTGCCGGCGATGCTCCGCACAGCAGCGGGCCCCACGCCCCAATCGTCAATCGCTTTTTTCGCCGCCTCGCGCAAGCGCGCATCGTTCGCCAGCCCCAGATAATTGTTCGTGCAAAAATTGAGCACACGTTTGCCATCCACGATCATCCACGCGCCGCACGGCGAGCCAATCGTGCGGATGGTGATTGCAAGTCCTTGCGCTTGCAGCGCGTTCATCTCGTCGTTGATCCATTGTAATTTGTTTGACATTGTAAACCCCTTGACTGAAGACGCAGACCTTCGTCTTTCGTCGTTCGTCTTTCGTCCTTCGTCAATCTACCCAATCTAGAATCACCTTGCCCGAATTGCCCGAACGCATCACCTCGAACGCTTTTTCAAACTCGGTGTAGTGGAATTTGTGCGTGATGACCGGCGTAATGTCCAAGCCGCTGAGGAGCATAGATTGCATCAAGTACCACGTCTCGTACATCTCGCGTCCGTAGATGCCTTTGATAGTCAAACCGCTGAAGATGACCTTGTGCCAGTCAATCGCGAGGTCTTGCGAGGGAATGCCGAGCAGCGCGATCTTGCCGCCGTGACACATATTCGCCAGCATGTCGCGGAACGCCTCGCCGCTGCCGGACATTTCCAGCCCCACGTCAAACCCCTCTTTCATTCCGAGTTCTTTTTGCACCTGCGCGATGCTTTTTTCTTTGATGTTGAGTGCTATCGTCGCGCCCATCTTCTTCGCCAGTTCCAGCCGATACGGATTCAAATCAGTAGTGACGATATAGCGCGCGCCGGCGTGGCGCGCGATCGCCGTTGCCATAATGCCGATGGGACCGGCGCCGGTGATGAGCACGTCCTCGCCCAGCACCGGAAACGAGAGCGCGGTATGGGTCGCATTCCCAAAGGGATCGAAAATCGTCAAAATGTCCAGCGGGATGCGCGGGTCGGCGTGCCAGACGTTGGTGACCGGAATCGCGATATACTCGGCGAATGCGCCGGTGCGATTGACACCGATGCCCTGCGTGTCCTTGCACAAGTGCCGCCGCCCCGCCAGACAGTTCCGACAGCGTCCGCAAACAATGTGTCCTTCACCTGAGACTACTTCGCCGATGTAGGTATCGTGAACATTGCTCCCGTATGCCACGACCGTACCTACAAACTCGTGTCCGATGGTCATCGGTACGGGAATGGTTTTTTGTGCCCATGCATCCCAATTGTAAATGTGAACATCCGTGCCACAGATGGAGGTCTTGTGAACTTTGATGAGCACATCGTTGATGCCGATTTGCGGTTCGGGCACATCCTCCAGCCACAAACCGGGTTGCGCGTACTTTTTGACTAGCGCTTTCATTGTTGCTCCTTTGTGGGACAAATTTTAAATTTGTCCTACTTGTGTGCTTCCACCCACCGCTCCACATCCGCCATCACTTGTACGTGAATGATGTCGTTGTGGGCTTCGTGATACGCGCCGTCGTACTCGATTTTGTGTTTGTCCGCAAAAGTGACGGCGTCGAAAAACGCGCGCGTGTTCGCAGGAGGCACCAACCGATCGGCAGTGCCGAAGAACAACAGCAACGGCACGCGCCACTCGCGCGCGTGCACCAGCGTCCACGTTTGCGCGGCAGTGATTTCGGTACCAAGGCGCGGCGTGGCGAGACTGTGCACAAGTGGATCGCTGGTGTACGCCTGCACGACGGCAGGATCGCGCGAGAGCGCAGTAGCGTCGAGTCCGGTGCTGAGGGAGAATGTGGGGGCGACGCGCGAGAGGACGCGCGCAAGCACGTGTAGAATTGGTGAGATGCCGGCTTGACCGAGCAGCGGTGCGCTGGCGATGACGCCGCGCAAGCCATCCGGATAGTGCAGCGCGTACTCCAGCACGACAAGCCCGCCAAGACTGTGCCCCCACAAAAAGAGTGGCTGCGGCGATTCGCGCGCACTAGCCATCTGCACGAACGCGCGCACATCCTCGCGATACTCGCGCCACGCATTGATGTGGCCGCGTTGTCCCGGCGAGCGACCGTGCCCGCGATGATCGAGCGCGTAGACGGCATAGCCGCGCGGGACAAAATGATTGACCACGTTCGGATAGCGACCGCTGTGTTCGCCAAAGCCATGCACGATGGCAAGCGTGGCGCGCGCGGCGCCCGTGGGTCGCCAGCATTGATAGAACAACTCGAGATGGTCGGCACCGTGACAAGTGCCTTCGGAATGTTCCATGGGGTTTTCTCCTTCGAAAATGTAGGGCAAATTTGAAAAATTTGCCCTACGTACTCTATTTTCATCCGTCGTGGCGGGCGCGTGCGTCCACACTGGCCGTCACTATAAAGTATAACACCAAATTTCCGAAATGCAATTTTTCACCACTATCTCATTTCCAACACTCTCAAAACAAAAACCGCCAGACGATCATTTCGATTGTCTCGCGGTCGTTTATTTGATAGCAGCACACGACTGGCGCACACTCAAGCGCGTACGCAAGAGGAGCCGCGTCGTTTGAATATCGGGATGGCGAATAATGTCCACGAGCACGCGCGCCGCCCAATAACCGATTTGCGTACGCGGAATCGCCACCGACGTTAGTGGCGGCGAATGATTCACCGCTTCGTCCGTATCATCGAACGAGACCACACTGAGGTCGCGAGGAATATTCAAGCCCGCGGCGCGCAACACGGGAATGGCGCGCAAGGCATGCTCATCGTTGATGAACATAACGGCGGTCGCGCGCGTGCGCGCGTCAAGAAACGCGCGCGCGGCGTGTTCGCCATCCCCCAGAAAGATCAAATCGTCGGTTGTCACTTTGGCGGCGCGTAGCGCCTCGCGATAACCTTGCTGACGCAAGTGGGTGTAATCGTACGCCGCATTGCCGCCCAGGAACGCGATCCGTCTATGCCCCAATGTGAGGAGATACTCGACGGCTTGGCGCGCGCCGCCGACATTATCCATTCCCACCGCGCTCACATCGGCAGGCACGTCCTGGCGCGCCAGTAGCACGCACGGCAATTTTTCCGCGCGAATTTCGTTCAGAATCGGATCATCGTACCGCGCGCCAATCACCAGCACGCCATCCGGCTTGAGCGCGCGATCGTGCAGCAGCACGTGCGTCGCGTGATTCGATTCCAGCGGCGATTGATTGACCGCAAGGGTGAGGCGCGCTTTGGTCTGCTCGATGCCCGATTGCACCCCTTGCAACAATTCACGAAAGACCTGACTGGAACGCAGAGTCGCCGGGTGAAGCAGTAAAACATTCACCGTATCGCGCGGTGAAGGCGCGACGGACGACGATTCGCGCCGCAAGTCCTCAAGTGCCTGAAGCACACGGCGGCGCGTCGTTTCGGTCACGTTCGGACGATTGTTCAGCACGAGCGATACGGTGCTTTTCGATACGCCGGCGCGCCTGGCGATTTGTGAAACAGACGGCATAGACCACTCCATCGAACGATATTCAAATTCGTTCGATAATATCATATCACAGATAATAAATGATGTCAATGCCTCAAATTTACGTATTGACAAGCCAAAAAATATGTTGTAAAATCAAAATACGAACGAACGATGTTCGATATGCGTTTTATTTACCTATGCCCACCCCCTCCCCGCTGATTCGTCATCCTGCCAATCCAATTCTCTCGGCGAAGGATGTTCCGTTTCCCGCCACGCTGGTTTTCAACGCGGGCGTCTGCAAGTTTCGCGGCGAGTACGTGATGATCTTTCGGAACGATTACGGCTCTGCCGAGACACACACCTTGCAAGGGACAAACTTGGGGTTGGCATCCAGTACCGACGGAATTCACTACTGGCGCGTCCATCCGCAACCGATTCTCGATTGGTATGACGATGAAATCGTACGCGCCTACGATGTGCGTCTCACCGTACTCGAAGAGCGCGTCTATCTCTGCTTTGCGCTTGATACGCGGCACGGTATTCGTGGTGGCATTGCTGTTACAGACGATTTTACGCACTTTGACATTCTTTCGCTCACCGTACCCGACAATCGCAACCTCGTACTCTTTCCCGAACGTATCGGTGGCAAGTTCATCCGTCTGGAGCGTCCCTTTCCAGTATACGGTCGTCTGGGTATAGAGCGCTTTGACATCTGGATTTCCGATTCGCCGGATTTGCGCTACTGGGGCAATAGCCATCTCTTGTTGCGTGTCGAAGACGTACCGTTTGCCAATCTCAAGATCGGACCCGCGGCACCACCCGTCAAAACCGCGCACGGCTGGCTCACCACTTTTCACGCGGTTGATTTCGATGCCACGCGCGGCAAAAATGGCTGGGAAGAGCGCTGGCAGAAACGCTACACCGCGGGCTTGATGTTACTCGATTTGGACGATCCGCGCAAAATCATCGGCTTGAGTAAAATTCCTCTTTTGGTTCCAGAAACATCGTACGAAGTGGACGGTGGATTTCGCAACAACGTCATCTTTCCGGGTGGAATGATTCTGGAAGACACCGGCGAAGTGAAAATCTATTACGGCGCGGCGGATACCGTCGAGTGTCTCGCGACCGCGCACGTGGATGATTTGATTCGATGGTGTCTGGAAAATACGTGAAAGGAGGTGTTGCCGCGTTCGCAGAGCAAGTCTCTGAATGAGTTGTTTATGGGCGTAACCGCCCACCACGACGGATGAAAAATGGAGGACGTAGGGCAAATTTTCAAATTTGCTCCAAATTTTAAGGAGGATTCCGATGAAACGTTTGATTTTGTTCGCTATGCTCGCGCTGGTGCTGGTTGCCGCGTGCGCGCCCGCGCCAACACCTGCGCCCACCGCCGCACCACCGACCGCTGCACCCAAACCCACCGAAGCGCCTAAACCGACGGAAGCACCCAAGCCAACCGAAGCACCCAAGCCCACAGCCGTGCCTCCCACCGCGACGCCTCTCAAGGTCGAAACCTTGCGCTTTGTGTGGTTCACCGATGGTCCTGACCAAGCCGCCATCGAAAAACTCATCAAAGAATTCAACGCCGCCAATCCGGACATCAAGGTCGAACTCGCCATCGTTCCGTTTGCGGAACTGAATACACTCTTGACAACGCAAGCCGAAGCCGGCAAAGCACCCGATCTGGCACGCGTGACCGAACCTCCGCGCTTTACCAAATGGCTACTCGACATCAAGCCGTACTTGAAAAACAAAAATTTTGACAAGGAGTTTATCCCCGAAGCCCAGGTGCTCGTAACAGGCGAAAAGGGAGAGATGTACGGCTATCCTCACGATTTTACCCTCAACGCGCCTTTTATCAATATGACTCTGGTAAAGAAAGCGGGTTTGGAACTCCCCAAGGGTGACAAGATCGCGTGGAAGGATTGGGTGGACCTGGCTGTCAAAGTGAAGAAGGCGACCAACGTTCCGTACGCATTTGCCGTGGATCGCAGTGGTCATCGCCTCGATGGATTCATCCAGGCGATGGGCGGAGGGTTCTTTACTCCCGATGGTAAAGATGTGCGCATCAACAGCCCGGAGAATCTAAAGGCGATTGGTCAATTTGTGGCTTGGCACAAAGATGGTACAATGCCACTCGAAGTATGGGCAGGCGGCGGCTCGGGATATGCCGATGCCCGACAGTTGTTCGTCAATCAACAACTCGTGTTCTACCTCTCGGGCAACTGGCAAATGGCGTTCTTCAACCAGACCATTGGCGACAAGTTCGAGTGGAAAGCGGTGCCGAACGCGTGTGAGGTGCAGTGTGGCGGTATGCCCGGCGGCAAATTCCTGGTCGCATTCAAGACAACGCCGGAGAAAGCCGAAAAGCAAGCGCGCCTGCTCGAATTCCTGGGTAGTCGTAAAGCGATGGAGCAATACGCCGCCGAATCACTCTTCTTGCCCACGCGCAACGACATTATCAAGGAAGGAATGAAGTGGCCCATGCGCAACGAGGATATGAATACCTTCCTCAAGGGCATTGCCGTACTGCCCAAATCCACGTATGTGGATAACTATCACCCGCGCTTTGGTCCCGTGGCGAACGAAGTCCGCGACCGCGTGACCCAAGCCATCACCGGTGAACTCACTGTCGAAAAAGCCCTGGAGAACGCGCAAGCCAAAGCCAAAGACTTGATCAAGTAGAAGGTCTGTGGGGTGCAGTTTCCGCTGCACCCCACGTCCTCCCGGTGGAGATCGAATATGCCCTCGCGTCGCCGTGCGTCCTATATCCCCTATCTGTTTCTGGCGCCCAACTTGTTGGTGTTCGTCCTCTTTATCATCATTCCTGCCATTTACAACTTTTACCTCAGTCTCTTCAAGACCTCGTTCGATAAACCACCCGAATTTGTAGGGCTGGATAATTTCATCTACCTCTTTCAGCGCGATGATTTCTTCTGGCGTGCCTTGAGCAATCTCATCGTTTTCGTCATCGGTGATGTAGGACTCATTCTCATTCTTTCACTCGGCATCGCGCTGTTATTGAACGAAGACATCCGCTGGCGCGGCTTTTTCCGTAGTGTCTTTTTCTATCCCGTCTTACTTTCCCCAGTGGTGGTTGCGCTCATCTGGCGCTGGTTTCTGAACACGCAATACGGTTTGTTGAATAACCTACTCCGCGCATTCGAAATACCTCCCCAGCCCTGGCTCTTGCGTCCTGACCTGGCGATGTTGTGGGTGATTCTCGTCCACGTTTGGGCAACCGTTGGATTCTTTGCGTTGATTCTTCTCGCCGGTTTACAAGCCATCCCGCCGGTGTTGTACGAAGCGGCAGTGGTAGATGGCGCGACGCGCTGGCGCAGTTTCTGGCACATCACGCTTCCTCTGCTCGCACCAACGATTTTCGTCGTTCTCATCCTCAGTATGATTCGCGCGTTCGAGGTCTTTGATCACATCTACGCGCTGACCGGCGGCGGACCTGGCACCGCAACCATGATGATTGTGCAGTACATCTACCGGACCGGCTTTGAGATGAATCAGTTTGGCTTGGCGGCTGCCGCGTCGCTGGTCTTGTTCGTCATCATTTTCTCGCTCACGCTCTTGCAATATTGGCTGGGTCGCCTGAGAGAGGCGGTGTAACAATGTCAGTCCAAGTCTTTCAAGTCGAAACCGAATCGGCGCGTCGTTATGTGGGTAGGGGCGGCGCGTTCCGCCTGACGACAATCCTTACGTACACCGCGCTCTTGCTCGGTGTGGTGGTGATGTTCTTGCCGGTGTTGTGGATGGTCTTTTCGTCGTTCAAATCACTCGAAGAGATTTATCGCATTCCGCCGGCATTCTTTCCCGAAAAATGGATCATCACCAACTATACCGAGGCGATCGAAAAATTTCCCTTTCTCCGTTATCTCTTGAACAGCGTCACTGTCACCACGCTGGCAACGTTGCTCACTTTGACAATCAATTCAATGGCGGCATTCGCGCTGAGCAAGTATAATTTTCGCGGACGTGACACCCTCTTTTTGATTATTCTGGGAACTTTGATGGTGCCGCTTCAGGTGATTATGGTGCCCGTGTATATGGTGATGGCACGCCTCGAGCTGGTCAACACATTGTGGGGCATCATCATTCCCCCCGCCGCAACACCCACCGGCGTTTTTCTCCTGCGGCAATATATGCTCACCATTCCCGACGAACTGCTCGAAGCGGCGCGCATTGACGGCGCCGGCGAGTGGCGCATCTTTTTGCAAATCGTCTTGCCACTGGCGCGACCCGCGCTCGCCGTGTTGACCGTCTTTTCGATTATGTGGCGCTGGAACGACTTTTTGTGGCCCCTCATCGTCATCAACGATCCCAACCTGTTCACCCTGCAACTGGGCTTGGCGCGTTTTCGCGGTGAACTGGTGACCGATTGGAACTATGTGCTGGCGATGACCGTGCTAACGATGCTCCCCATCACGCTGGTCTTTGCGTTCTTGCAACGCTATCTCGTCAGCGGCATTGCCACGACCGGGTTAAAGGGCTAGCGATGCGCGTCGAACCGCAACGCGATGGCTCGCTGCACGTCTGGGATGTGTCGCCCGATGTCGTGTACGATTTCGGTAATCTGCGCCTCTATGCGCGCGTGGACGGCGCAGGGCGTGTGCGCGCGCTGCGCGTCTCCGAAGGCGCGGCGCTCGTGCGCGATTGGCAACACACGCCGCGCCTGGACAATGCCGAACTCTCCTTCGATTCGGCTGAAGCGCTGGGCCGCACTTTGACGTTGCGCGCCGCGTGTCACGATGCGCAAGCCACGCTAACCACGTTTGTTGATGCGACCAGTCCCGCGCTGTTCCAGCACTGGCACCTGTTCAACGCGGCATCTGTGGCGCGCACCTTTACGCTCGATGTGCGTGTGACCCTGGGCGCGTCCGAAAAATTGCCCGAGTACTTTACTGCGCTCGGCATTACTCTGCCGCGTCCCGACTCTGTGCATCTCGGCGCGACGCTGCCGCCCTCCCACACCAGCATCAACGCCGATGCGATGCAGCAAACTTATCGCGTCGAGTTAGCGCCTCACGCGTCGTATGAATTTTGTCTGGTCGTGTCAGCGGGAGACGACGCGTCCCATCGCGCGCTACTCGATTCGTGGCGCGCGCGTCTCGACGATGCGCGCGCGTACAACACCTGGTTGACCAGGCGCCTTCAGACCAGCGATGCGTTGCTACAATCGCTCTTTGTGGCAGGGCTGAACGCCGCGCTCTCGGCATACAAAGAGTTGTCTAGCGGCGTGGCGGGTTTCTTTGCCGGACCCGCGTACGCCGCGCCGCCGCGCTTTTATTTTCGCGATGCCTACTGGACCGTTCAAGCCGTCCTGCCGTTTTATCCCGAGTACGTCCGCCAGCAATTGCTCACGCTGTCGCGCGGTATCCGCGCCGATGGCGCGTGCCCCAGCGGTGTTTTCGATCCTGCGCTGTTTTCTGAACCCAATCCCGCTCGTCTTGCGTGGCTTCCCGACCATTTCGATTCGCCCTCGTACTTTGTGCTGATGCTCGCCGATTATTTGCGCTGGACGGATGATTGCGCGATTCTGGACGCGTCGGTGGAGGGACTTCCGACGTTGTGGACGCAGGCGTGCGCGTGCCTCGACTATCTCCACACACGCGACACCGATGGCGATGGTCTGTTCGAGAAACCGCGCGCGCCCAACGATTGGGCGGACAATGTGTATCGCGCGGGCTGGGTGACGTACGACCTCGCGCTGTATTACCGCGCGCTGCACTGCGCCGCCGAGATCGCCTCCGCGCGCGAAGAGACCACGCGCGCGCAAACGTATCGCCTGCGCGCCGAGCGCGTGCAACGCGGGATGAACGAAAAACTGTGGGACGACGCGCGCGGTTACTATGTGGACTATCGGTGCGACGATTTTACCGAAACGCATTTGACGGCGGATTCACTCCTTGCCGTGTTGTACAATATCGCCGATGAGACGCGCGCGCGGCGCGTGCTGGACGCCGCGCGACGGTTGTTGCAATCGCGTCACAATCACATTCAGCCCTTTGGCGATTGGGGCGTGTTGTGCGCGTTTCCGCCGTATCAGCGCGCGGAGGATCTCTTCAGTTTGAGTGCCGAGCCGTATCGTTATCACAACGGCGCGGATTGGCTTTACTGGGATGCGGTGTACGCGCACATTCTTTTGCAGCGTGGC
Source organism: Anaerolineae bacterium (assembly GCA_034435315.1). Taxonomy (GTDB): domain Bacteria; phylum Chloroflexota; class Anaerolineae; order UBA4142; family UBA4142; genus VGOB01. The sequence goes on from DAOTYB010000202.1 coordinate 14,520, forward strand.
GATGCGGATTGGCGGTACGTTCTCACGCGCGGCTGGGAGTACGGTCTGGCGCACGGCTGGCTTACACCCGTCGAGTACTTTTCGCCGCCCTATCCGCCCGGTGGATTTCTGCAAGCGTGGAGCAGTTTGCCCGCCGCCGTCTTGTTCTGGCATCAACGTCCCAACAATCATACCCGGCAGAGGCACAAACTTTCATTTTGAGTAATTAGCCATGCCGTCTATGGCGAAGCCCCACCCCCTTCCCCCTCCCCACGCCGCTCTGCGGCGTGGGGAGGGGGAATCAATGGAGGAATGGGGGGAGGTGGCGGGCGGCGAAGCCGCCCGCCACCTCCCCTTCCTCACCCCCTTCTCTCCCCGCCACGCGGGAAGAGAAGGGGGCAGGGGGATGAGTGGGGTCAAGCCGTACTGTGCAAACCCAAATGAAAGTTGGCGACCGTTGAAGGTATAACAGTCGTGGTGGTCATTGTTCCAGTTTGATATTCGCCGTACCACCCAGCACAACGTTGGTTTCCGAATAATTGATCACACGCAAGTCGAGCCACAAAAAGACGCGAGGATGGATGCGCCCAAGATATTGCAATGAGTCGAGTTGCTTGCGATACGGATAACCTTCCATACCCAGGAACTGCGCGCCTTCGGAGGCGACACCGACATACACGATTTTTGTACCGGGAATCAGTTCATTCTTCTGGAGCATAAACGTTACCGGCGCTTTGAACTCGAGTAAAGGTGTGCCGGGCGTACCCCCAGGTTGAATGACGATATTCGCAATCTCGATGTACGCTGTGCCTGCCAGAGTGATCGCGTTCTTGTCGTACGTGACCACGCGCGTGTTCAGTTTAAGATTGACATTGGGGATGGGTGAACCTTGCCAATCTACAGTGTCCGCCACTTGTTTGGGCGCCACGTATCCCGAAACGAACATCTGCGCTTGTCGGGTTTCGCTTTCACCCAGATACACCAACGTTGTACCGGGCAAGGGCGTGCCGGTCTTAATCGTAAAAGTCACGGGCGCGGTGTACACAAGCGTGTTCGGCGGCAAGGGAGTGGCAAAGGGCAGAGAAAAAGGTAACGCGGTGCAGCCACCAACACTCAGGCTCATCAGGTTCACCAGTAAGGCAAATCGGTTGAAGAACATAGTTCCGTTTGCTCCCGTGATAACAGCCGCTCCCAATGGGCAATCAGCCTCTTGCACAGGACGCGCAGTCCTTTACGGTCACACCCATTCTATCACAATTCGAATAAATTGGAAAACCGTACTTTAATCCCACTCATCTCCCTGCTCTCCCCGCTTTGCGGGAAGAGAAGGGGGTGAAGGCGGGCGGCTTTGCCGTCCGCCACCGCCCTTCCTTTGTTCCTCCTCCCCGTTGCGTAATTACTCAGCCCTGCTATCCCTTGCGACAAGCCCCACCCCCTTGCCCCCTCCCCACGCCGCTCGGCGGCGTGGGGAGGGGGCAAGGGGGTGGGGC
>DAOTYB010000203.1:0-6856 GCA_034435315.1 Anaerolineae bacterium
TCGGCGCGGGTCGGTGGGGTTCGGCGAACTTTGTGGGAGCGTTTCATCGGTCACCTCTCTTTTAGTGGAATGGACGCATTATGCCACGATTTGCCCCCAAACTGAAATGCACCCACAGTCAACGACGATTTGACCTTTTCGGATTGGCGTGATATACTGAAATGCAAGATTAGTTCTAGCAAAGTGGTTCGCATTTGGTTCGTCGCTGTGAGGAGGAGAGAGGTGAGTGCACTCCAAACTGTCCATATTTTCGTGGAATGTCAAAGCACCTGTTGTTGACGCGTGCGCGCGGTCGGCAAGGTGCTTTTCGTTTTTGGCACGGTGCGAAAGCAGCGCGGAAAGTAACGCCACAGGAGTGCGAACGAAAATTGGTACGGCAACGCTGAAAATTGAACCGGGCTTGGGCGCGTGTGAGTGACACTGACGCGCTTGTCGGCGAAGGATGTTGCGCGTCTGAAAGCAATTCCGAGACATCGGTGGAATCCCAAGCGGAAGCAGTGGTCGTTTCCGGACACGGAAGAGACGCGCGCAGCGTTAGCAAAGATTGTCGAGTCACCTTCCGCACCGTCGCTGCAGATGCATGCTGGCGGTGAAGCCGAGAGATCCAAATGCGGCTACCGAGCAGAAAAAAAGATCCGCTCATGTGGATCTAGCGGTGAAACCGCTACTGAAATGCCTGGAGAATGAGGCTTTTTAGCCTCGCTTCATCTCAGTCCCCACCATGAGCGTAGATTTTGGGGTGTGTTTACGTCGTGTGGACGGTGGAGCAGCGCGATGTGACCCAAAAGCTTGACTAGGGTAACAAGTAACGACTCACAGTATCATAGGTTGACTCTATCCTGTAGGGATGTGGAAAACAAATGCAGAGTCCGCGTTTACGTCAAGCCGGGACGCAGCCTGGTTTGTGACCAAGCCTCGATTAAATCTACTTTGGAGGTCAGGCGCTTTTAATTACGGCGTTCTCCTTTAGCATCGCCGTCGTCAATGGGCTAGCCACCCACAGCACATCGTAATACGCAACTCGTTGCGTGTGCCGAGACTGGCGTGTAGCCAATCGTCCGTCGTACTAGGGGTACTAGCATAGTCTCAGCACACAGTACACGCTGCGTCTTTCGTCCACGCTAATGGTTTCATCGTCCGTGCCTAGAGTGGTCACACAAATGAGATCGGGGGAAACTATACATGGTTGTACGACTCGGGTTACAAGACGTGGAACTGGAAAATAGACAATCATTGGCGTACGGCGATTGAAGTGGCGTTGCCAATGTTGCGATTCCTTGAACCGTCTTGGAACGGTACATTCAAATCTTTTGAGAAGGAGGGTTTTAGATGAAGATCAAATTTTCTACGCTGATGCTTTTGTTGACTGTGCTGGTGATTGTGGTCGCCTGTGCTCCGGCTCCTACTCCTGCGCCCACACCAGCCCCGCCAACTGCTGCACCTAAACCTACTGAATTGCCCAAGCCGACTGAAGCCCCCAAACCAACCGAGGCTCCGAAACCCACGGAACCTTCCAAGCCCACTGTTGTTCCCACACCCACTACCCCTCCACGCTCTGGAGGAATTCTTCGTTTTGGTCAGAACGTGGCTGACGTTGGCAACTTGGATCCGCACTATGCCACCACGACAGGGGATCGCAGTCTGGTGGATATGGTGTTCAACGCGCTGATCCGCTATGTACCTGGCGATGGTTCCAAATTCGAGCCAGATCTGGCAACGGCTTTGCCGGAACCCAAGATGGTGAACGGCAAACAAGAATGGACCTTTACGCTGCGCAAGGGAGTGATGTGTCATCCCACCGAAGGGGTGCCATCGTACGAACTCACTAGCGAAGATGTGGTTTACTCGCTAACCAAGTCAGCAGATCCCAAGCGTTCCGCTTATGCCGGTGAATACACCGGTATGACCTTCACAGCGGTTGATCCCTACACAGTTAAGATCACTCTTGATCAACCCCTTTCGCCGATTTTGTTCTATCCCAAGGTGGCTAACTATTCGGGAGGGTTCATCGTTTGTAAGAAAGCGGTTGAGAAACTAGGGGACAAGATCAAGACCACGCCAGTCGGTACAGGTCCCTTTATGTTCAAATCCTACAGCCCTAAGGAAAAGATCGAATTGGTCGCCAACGACAAGTATTTCCGCGGGATGCCTCAACTCGATGGGGTCAGTTTCCGCTATATGGCGGATCTCAGTAGCCGTGAGCTAGGCTTACTGGGAGGTCAACTTGATGTGATTAACGGTGCTCCCGACAAGGCGTGGGTGGACAAGATGGCCAAATCCCCCAATGTTCAAGTGGACGTCTTTGGCGTGGGCGAGGTTGCTGCACTCCACTTTAACACTTCGGTCAAACCACTTGATCAACTGGCGGTGCGACAAGCAATTGCCTATGCGCTGGATCGCGACGAGTTTCTGGCGTTGGTCGGTGACAAGGTTGGGGGTAAAGTGTATTCCTTCGTCCCCGCGCAGTTCCTGGCAGGTGGTTTGACCCAAGCCGAAGTGGCAGCCAAGGGACTGGAATACAAGACTGACATTGCTAAAGCCAAAAAGATGTTGGCGGATGCAGGTTACCCCAATGGCTTTACCCTCTCGATGGTCACCTCGGAAATGACGGGCTACCGTATCCTCTATGAATCTATGCAAGCGCAACTGGCGAAGGTCGGTATCAAGATTGATCTCAAGGTAGTGGATCACTCGACGATGCATGATACCATCCGCAAGAATTTGAACGCGCTGGTTATCTACATCGCCTGGCGACCCAATGCCGATGCGTACTTTACGCGCTTTTTCCACTCCGACTCGATCATTATGACGGGCAAAAAGCCCGATACGAACTTTACCCACTATAACAAAGTGGATAAACTGATCGAGCAGGCGCGCTATGAGACGGATCCACAAAAACAAGTCGCGTTGTGGAAAGAGATCGAATACAAGTTGCTCGAGGATATGGTCGTCTATCCGATCCAGTACCAAAATCAAGTGTATGCGCGTGCCAAAAACGTGGACTATGGACATGAGTTGAAATCGGTGTTGGCGCTATATCCTGGCATCACCGAGAAGACACGCTTTGTCAAGTAGAGGTTGGTACGGTGGCAAGTGACAGGATTCTCCTGTCACTTGCCATAAGTTGGGAATACGAAGATGCTACGCTACATCGCACAACGGCTATTGATGGCAATCCCTGTGTTCGTGGGAGTTGTCACGATTGTCTTTCTGGTCGTGCGTGTTCTGCCTGGCGATCCGGCTCAGGCAGCCCTGGGAGATTACGCGTCCAAAGAAGCGGTCGAAGCCCTCCGTGAGAAGATGGGGTTGAACGATCCGCTACCTGTGCAATATGTGCGTTTCCTCACCGATTTACTGCGTGGTGATCTGGGCAAATCTATGATTACCGCTTCGCCCATCAGCGATCAGATTGCACACAATTTGCCGTACACCCTCGAACTGACCTTCACTGCGATTCTGATTGGCTCTGCCCTGGGCATTCCCATTGGTGTGTACACTGCCACCCATCGCAATCGCCTTCCTGATTACATTGGTCGGGTCATCTCCCTGGCGGGTCTCTCGGTGCCCGCCTTCTATCTGGGGATTCTTTTGATTTTGTTGTTTGCAATTGAACTACGATGGCTACCGGCGATTGGAGGAGGTGATCGAAGTAACTGGCAGGATAACCTGAGCCACCTTATTTTACCGGCGCTGACGTTGGGCTTGGTGATGACCGCATCGGTCGCACGACTGGCACGTTCGGCGATGCTGAATGTCTTGAGCCAGGACTATGTGCGTACGGCGCGCGCCAAAGGCTTGCAAGAACGCATTGTGTTGGTGCGTCATGCCTTACGCTCTGCTCTTATCCCTATCGTCTCGCTCACGGGAGTTTGGGCGGTAAGCCTCATCGGCGATTCGGTCACGACCGAGATTGTCTTTTCACGTCCTGGTCTGGGCAAGATGATGGTTGGGGCGATGTTGCAACGCGACTATACGGCTTTGCAATCCATTATGGCAGTCTATACCGGTTTTGTCGTCATCATCAACCTGATCACCGATCTGATTTATGGATTGGTAGATCCGCGTATTAGGAGCAAATAGAATGAGTCAAACGACTTTTGCTCCTCGCTTGACCAGTCAGCGCCAACGGGTTTGGCGTACTTTTCTCCGTAACCGTGCGGCGATTATCGGTTTGGGATTGACCATTTTGGTCATGGGAGTGGCTATTGCCGCCCCCCTCTTGGCGCCGCATGATCCTCTCGAGCAAAGTGCTAGATATCGTTTAGCACCGCCGAGTGAGACATATCCTCTAGGGCGTGATACTTTCGGACGCGATGTATTATCGCGCGTCATCTATGCAGGACGTGTTTCGCTCGTCGTCGGGGTAGCCTCTATTCTCCTGGGATGCACCCTCGGCACGTTGATGGGCTTGATTGCCGGCTATGCGGGAGGCCGCGTCGAAAATGTGATTATGCGGCTGGTGGATGTGTTGATGGCGTTTCCTAGCCTGCTTTTGGGGTTAACTGTGCTGGCGGTGTTGGGGCCAGGACTGGAAAAGATGATCCTTGCCATCGGCATTATGTTCTCTCCTGGTTTTGCACGTGTGGTGCATGGCTCGACCCTTTCGGTCAAAGCCCAAGAATTTGTTGAGGCGGCGCGTTGTGTAGGTGCACGGCAGGCACGCATTTTGCGATTGCACATCTTGCCTAACATTCTGGGTGAGATTGTAGTGCTGGCTAGTCTCTGGACCGCTTCAGCGATTCGAGTGGAAGCCAGTCTGAGTTTCATTGGGCTTGGTGTAGCCCCTCCCACTCCGACCTGGGGCAATATGATTCGCGATGGCACGCCTCATCTGATGAACGCACCATGGCTCTCGGTTTTTCCGGGTCTGGCGATCCTCATTACCGTCCTGGCTTTCAATCTTCTGGGAGATGGATTGCGCGATGTGCTTGATCCGCGTTTACAAGAATAGGATAACAATAGATGTCTGCTACTCAGCAACTGGTTGACTTTGTTTATCACCTTGACCCGGCGCGTGTGTCTGATCCTCTACTCCATCATGCTACACGTTGTATGCTTGATTTGATTGGTGTGGCAATTGCAGGCACACGTTCTCTTATGTCACGCATCAGTCACGAGTGGGGTGTGGAACAGTTTGCCTCAGGAAACTGTACTGTCATTGGTAGCCCGCGCGGTTTGAATCCTTGTGGTGCAACTTGGGTGAATGGTACTTTTGCTAGCGCGCTGGACATGGACGATGGTAATCGTCCAGCCATGGGACATCCTGGAGCAAATATCATTCCCGCTGCGCTGGCGCTAGCAGAGCAAACGTATGTGAGTGGACGGGAATTTCTGACTGCCCTTATCGCCGGCTATGAGGTGGCTGTTCGTGCCAGCGCGGCACGTGTGGGCTGGTACAAGGACAAAATGTACTCAACAGGCATCTGGGGAGTGTTCGGAGCAGCAACAGCCGCCGGCAAAATCCTGCATTTTGATCCCGCCACTTTACAGTCGGCACTTGGCATTGCAGGTTCGCACGGTCCCTTTCCTCCTGGGGGCTTGCAAGCCAATCATGCCATGGTGAAAGAAGTAATTGCCTGGAGTGGAATGACCGGGATGGCTGCGGCGCTTTTGGCGCAACGCGGCTTTATTGGGCCACCAGATTTACTGGACTATTCTGGACGCTGGGATACGGACGCGTTGGTGAAAGGTTTGGGAGAAGATTATGCGATTACGCATACGTACTTTAAGCCCTACGCGGTGTGTCGTTGGGCGCACTCTGCCGTCGACGCAGTACTAATGTTAAAACAGCAGTATCGGCTCAATGTGGACGAGATTCAAAAGATTCGTGTGGATTCGTTTTGGGAAGTCACACGGCTTGTCAACTATACTCCCAGCAATACCATCGCCGCGCAATTCAGTATCCCCTTTGCCCTCGCTGTTGCTCTGCTGTACGACCAGATTATGCCAGAGCACGTTAGCGATACCACCCTGCGCAATCCAGCCGTTTTGGAACTGGCACGCAAAGTAGAGGTTACCGTAGACGAGGAATTAAACAGACATTTTCCTAACAAAACAATGGCACGTGTGACGATTCAAATGCCCCAGGGTGCCGTTCAGACTCTTGTTGAATATCCACGAGGTAATCCCGAGAATCCATTGAGTGATGCTGAACTCACGGACAAGTTTCGTGCGCTGACCGTACCTCTGATAGGTGCAGAGCGTAGTGGAAAACTTGTAGCGGCAATCCACAACCTTGTCCACGCGCCCAATGTGCACGCTTTAACGACATTACTCCGTGATCCATTCATCCAGTCGTGAAAGAAACTTGGGCACTCGACCAGTAATTGCAAGCACCACTGGAGGTATTGTCTTACCTCATAGCACTTGCCTCTCTGCTCAGTGCGCGCTCCCCAGCACGCTTTGAGAGTATAGATTTCCGTTCGGTTCTGTCGAATTGACTATATCGGAAATAAGGTTTTCGCATACAATGTCTGCTCCAGACCGAGTTTGGCACTAGGGAGCAGACTGCATGATCACATACGAACAGGTGAAGGGTAAAGCAAAATTGCTACGCGCCATGACGGGCTTGGATCGAGCCGAATTCGAGGCATTACTGGTGCCCTTTGAGACAGTCTGGCAGGACCATGTCACCCAGACCGCGCGCCCTGAGCCAGACCGCCAGCGCCGACCTGGCGGCGGACGCAAACCTACCTTGCGTACGACTGCTGATAAATTGTTGTTCATCCTCGTATAATAGATTCGCTCATATGGGTTTAGGGGTGAAACAGCCCAAGAGTCGTCGTAAGTAGTCCAACGTGACCTCTTTGAGATTGTATGCCCACTCAAAGATCGCTACGTAGTGCGCCAGGTATTT
>DAOTYB010000204.1:0-2967 GCA_034435315.1 Anaerolineae bacterium
GGGAGAGAAGGGGGATGACGGGGTGGTGGCGGGCGGCGAAGCCGCCCGCCACCACCCCGTCCTTTGACTTCCCCTCCCCGTTGGGGCGAAAAATTTTTCGCCCCAACGGGGAGGGGGCAGGGGGTGGGGCTATGCGTTTGCAAAAGTGCAAAAGGTGGGCTGAGAAACTTGCCCCCAAACTGAAATACACCCGTGAACGTTAAAAATTTGACAAAGGGTTTCCCGCATGCTATACTTTTGTATAGCAAAATATAATTTCGTATCGCGAAATTTGCGCGACCTGTTGGAGACAACGGTGTGAAACGTACTCACAAAGCCACGCTGAGAAAAAAGCGCGCGACGGTGCAGTCTGTTGAGCGCGCCTTTGACCTTCTTGAGGCGTTAGCAGCGGCAAAAGGTGAACTGGGTATTCTCGACCTCAGTGAATGTGTGCATCTTCATCCCAGTACGGTGCATCGTCTTCTGGCAACGCTGGTACAGCGTGGCTATGTGCGACAAAGCCCTCTGACGGGTCGCTACGCTTTAGGGGCGCGCGTGTTACAATTCAGTCGTTTCTATGACCAGACGACGCTGCGTGTAGAAGCATATCCGTTCCTGGAACGTCTGGTGCGCGCCAGCGGCGAGACGACGAACCTCAGTATTCTCGATCACGATGAGGCAGTGTATATTGATCAGGTTCAATCGCCTCACCTGGTCCGTATGTTTGCGCAGATCGGTCGGCGTGTGCCATTACACAGTACAGGGTGTGGCAAAATCTTGCTCGCTTATCTTGAACCTGCCGAGCGCGCGCGCATTATTCGTGAAAAGGGCTTGCCAGCCTGTACGCGTAATACCATTACCAATCCTCAGGAACTAGGGCGGGTCCTTGCTCAAGTGCGACGCTGTGGTTATGCCGTTGACAATGAGGAAATGGAGAGGGGAGTGCGTTGTGTCGCAGGTCCCGTGCGTGACCATACCGGCAAAGTAATCGCGGCCATCAGCATCTCTGGTCCCGTGACGCGTATGACCAAAGAGAGGATTCCCCAACTGAGCAAATTAGTGGTCAACGTGTGCCGCGAGTTATCAATGCGGTTTGGTTATAGAGAGACCTAGGCGCACAGCGGTATTCGGCTGCGGTATGGCAAAGAGGTGCAGAGAAAATTCTGTTGGTGATAGAGCGGTCGGGTTTGTCTCTTTGCAGGAGAATGTCCCTTCGTTCGCCACCGTTCGGATGAAAATATCCACCAGGGGGCACCAGGATTCGCGAAGATTTTTTCTTTGTGTTCCTTTGCGACCTTCGTGGACAAGTGTATTTTCAAGGAAGAGATTTTCAAGGAGGAAATGAATGCTTACCAAAGAGGAACTGCTGGCAAAAGCCAAAAAGCCGGCAGAAGACGCAATGCGCTTGCATCAATTCTATCGGGGCAAGGTAGAGACCGTGCTCAAATGCCGCGTGCGCGATTTTGACGATTTTGCCATCTGGTACACGCCCGGGGTTGCCGCGCCGTGCAAAGCCATTCAAGCCGAGCCTGATCTGGTGTACCAATACACCAACAAATGGAACACGGTGGCGGTCATCAGCGATGGGACACGCGTGCTGGGTTTGGGGGATATTGGTCCCAAAGCAGGGCTACCGGTGATGGAAGGCAAGGCACTCTTGTACAAGTATCTCGGTGGAGTGGACAGCATTGCCTTGACGCTGGATACCAAAGACCCCGACGAAATCATTCGCACGGTTCAACTGTTGCAGCCCGCGCTGGGTGGCGTGAATCTCGAAGATATTTCGCAACCCAAGTGTTTTCGGATTCTCGACACGCTGCGCGAGATCTGTGAAATTCCCGTCTGGCACGATGACCAACAAGGGACTGCGCTGGTCACGCTGGCAGGATTGATCAATGCCCTCAAGATCGTTGGCAAGAAGATTGATCAAGTCCAGATTGCCTTCATCGGTGCGGGGGCGTCCAACGTGGCGTGTGGTCGAATGATCTTTGCCTATGGCGCCAATCCCGAATTATGCTACTTTGTGGATAGTCGCGGCTTGTTGCACAAAGGTCGTACAGACATCGAACAACGCAAAGCCGAGTTTGTGGACAAGTGGAAACTGTGCAACATTACCAACAAGGAGAATCGGACGGGCGGGATTCCCGAAGCGCTCAAAGGGGTGGATGTGTGCATTGCACTTTCTCAGCCAGGCCCCAACACCATCCTGAAGGAATGGCTTGAGACGATGGCAAAGGACTCGATTGTATTCTTGTGTGCCAATCCGATTCCGGAAGCCTGGCCCTGGGAAGCCAAAGAAGCCGGCGCCGCCGTTGTGGCAACGGGACGCTCTGACTTTCCGAATCAAGTCAACAACTCGCTGGGATTTCCGGGAGTTTTTCGAGGAACGCTGGATGTGCGCGCCAGAACGATTACCGACGAGATGTGCATTGCGGCGGCGGAAGCGCTGGCGGGAATGGCAGAAGACAAGGGTTTGCACCCCGACTATATTTTGCCAACGATGGACGACTGGCAAGTCTTTGCGCGTGAAGCCGTTGCTGTCGCGATGAAAGCGCAGGAGCAAGGTGTGGCGCGCCTGAGCATCTCGGCAGAGGAAGAATATCGCAATGCGGCTGCGATTATCAAACGTTCGCGCGACCTAACACAAGTGATGATGCGCGAAGGCTTGATTGCTCCAGCGGACTAGTGCGAATGATTCGACCATACATTGAACAACCCCGTCGGTACACCAACGGGGTTGTTCAATTCAGAGACAAGGTCAAGCTTCAGTACATCACGAAATCTTTAAGAAAAATTTTGCGTTACTTCGGTAACGGAGAACGGTTTTCGTGATGTGATGTACCGAGCCGCATTCTCTTTACTGCGGGTACGAGATACAGGTCAGGAGTAATTACTCAGCCGTGTCATTCATCGAGAAAAGCCCCACCCCCTCGCCCCCTCCCCACGCCGCAGAGCGGCGTGGGGAGGGGGGATCAAGGGCGGGGGGAG
>DAOTYB010000205.1:0-12078 GCA_034435315.1 Anaerolineae bacterium
GGAGTGGGTGGGCGGCAAAGCCGCCCGCCCACTCCCCCTCCCTTGATTCTCCCTCCCCGTTGGGGCAAAAGATTTTTCGCCCTTGCGCAACGAGGAGGGAGCAAGGGGGTGGTGCTTTTCGCGATGGACGGCACGGCTGAGTAATTACCATTCATCTCATTTACCCACGAGGATCACCTTGTCGAAACATTTTTACATCGCCATCGAAGGTGTGATTGGAGTAGGCAAAACGACGTTGACGCGCCTTGCCCAAAACGAACTCCACGCCGAAATTCTCCTCGAGGTCTTTGAAGAAAATCCCTTTCTCTCGCGGTTCTATCAGGATCGCAAACGTTACGCCTTCCAGACGCAAATCTTTTTTCTCCTCAGTCGCTATCAACAACAGCACGCGGTCATTCCTGCCGTACTTGCGCACAGTCACCTCATCAGCGATTACACCTTCGACAAGAATATGATTTTCGCACGTCTGAACATCGAAGGAGACGAGTTGGCGATGTACGAGCGCGTGCATCACATCATCGCGACGAAAATTCCTGCGCCCGATCTGGTGGTGTACCTGCGCGCGGATACCGATGTGTTGATGGAGCGCATCGCGTTGCGCGACCGACCCTACGAGCGCGCCATTGAGCGTGATTATATCGCCGCGCTGGGCAACGCCTATGACGATTTCTTTGCGCGCTATACTGCTGCGCCGGTGTTGACGATTGACACGAACCATCTGGATTTTGTGCGCCGGAGCGACGATTTGCGCCTCATCCTGAATCGCATCCGCGCACAGTTGGCGCTGGGCACGTTTCAGCGACTGTTATTCGAACAAGTGACGGAATGAAAAAGTTCATCGCGATTGCGGGCAATATCGGTGTGGGCAAGTCCACACTCGTCGAAATGCTGTGCGCGCAAATGGGCTGGGCGCCGTTCTTCGAAGGGGTGATGGACAACCCCTACCTCGCCGATTTCTATGCCGATATGCGCGCGTGGGCTTTTCACTCGCAACTCTTTTTTCTCACGCGTCGCCTGCGCGATCTACAACGCCTGCGCGATTTTCCCGGCGTGGCGGTGCAGGATCGGAGTGTGTACGAGGATGCCGAAATCTTCGCCAGAAATTTGTATCAGCAGGGCTACATTGGCGAGCGTGATTGGCAAACGTATTGGGAATTGTATCAAGTGCTGACAGAACTCTTGCCGCCGCCCGATCTGGTCGTGTATCTGCACGCCTCGGTGCCGACGTTGTTGCATCGCATCGCGCTGCGCGGACGCGAGTACGAAAAAAAGATCGCGCCAGATTATCTGGCGCGTTTGAATGTGCTGTACGACGAATGGATCGCCGATTTCAAACTGTGTCCCGTGCTCATCGTTCCCGCCGACCGTCTCGATTTCGTCGCCAATGGCAAGCATCTGGACCTGATTGCGCAAAAGATTCAAGAGAAATTGCGCGGCGTGCAGATGGTATTGTTTGAATAGCACAGACCTGTCAGGTTGGCACAACCAGACAGGTCTATGTTTTCCGGGAACAATCCCCACTCATCCCCCTGCCCTCTTCTCTCCACGCGTCGCGGGGAGAGAGAAGGGAGAGGTGGGAACAGAGGAGTGGGCGGGCGGCTGCGCCGCCCGCCCACTCCCCTACCCTGATTCCCCTCCTCACGGAACGGACGCGCGCGCGTGTAGGGGCGTGCCAACGCCATCAATCTCAATCGCTCATCTGCATTAAACCGAACGGACGCGCGCGCGTGTAGGGGCGTGCCAACGGCACGCCCCTACCATTTACCCAACCGATTCAAATTCCCCTTTCATGTTTCACCCACCAACCAACAACACCGAAACGCAACGGACGCGCGCGGCAACGCCCCACCAGGTTTGCAAAAACAAAATCTATCCCGTCCGTTTATTTCGCACTTGTCCGTTGTACTCTCTCCAAATTCCCTCGCACAATCTTGATGTGGGGATGATCCGCAGGCAAGAATTGTGTCAAGATGTTGAGCGCGCGCTCAAAGCACGCGCGCGCACCCGCCAGGTCCCCAAGGTCGTGCAGGACGCCGCCGAGGTTGTTGACGCGGATGGCGACGTTGGGATGGTTGGGACCCAACGTGGCTTCGCCAATTTTGAGTGCGCGCTCAAAGCACGCGCGCGCGTCGGCAAATTCCGCGCGGCTGCGCAGGTACACCCCCAGTTGATTCAACAAGCGCGCGGTCGCCTCGGGCGCAATCCCCAGCCGTTCCGCCTCGTCCGTCACCGCGCGCGTGCGCCGCCAGGCGCGCGCAGTTCGCCCACGACGCTGGATTCGTCGTGATGTCACCAGGGAACGCATCGTTGACGGCGTGGAGCGCGGCGCGCGCGAACGTTTTACGTTCGTCGTCGCTTAAACGGTCGCGCACAATCATCTGCACCAGGCGGTGCATTGCCAGCGTCTCCGGGCTTGCCTGAATCAGGGAGTAGCGGCGGAGGGGAATGACTGCCTGGTCTAGTGCGTATTGCGTGCTGCGTAGTTCGTTCGTCGTTCGTCCTTCGTCCTTCGTCACGCGCTCGATGCCCCGCAGAACCACCGCGCGCGGAATCGGCTCGGGCGCAAAGAACGCGAGGAGGTTCATCAGTGCAACGCTGGCGGGGGATTGCGCGGCAACCGCCTCGAACGAAATGTCCCACGTCGTTGCGACGGTAGCGGGATAATCGGTGACGGGAGGATGCGCCAGCAGTTCGCGATGATGCGCGCGCCAGCGCGCGAGGTAATCGGCAAACGAAATGCCGCTCGCCTCGATGTACGCGCCCGCCTGCTCCAGCGCGAGCGGCAGGCAGCCGAGCGCGTCGGCGAGTTCGCCAGCGGCTTGCGGCATTGCGAGGAGCGGTTTTTGCGACGAAGCAATCTCCACATCGCGGTTTGGGGATTGGGATTGCTTCGCTCCTTCGTCGCTACTCAGAACTTGTCACATCGAGCGGAGCGAGATGTCTCACTTCGTTCGACATGACAAGTTTCTGTCAACGCGCATACCGCCGCGCGGTATGGAATTCTCGCAATGACGGAGAGCTTTGGGGATTGCTTCGCTGCTTCGCGGCTCGCAATGACGCCTGCGCGTGCGAGGAGAAATTCGATTGCCCTGTCGCGCGGCAAGGTTTGCACCTCGAGTGGACGCGCGAGCGCGCCCCAGTTGGGATTGCGCGAGGTGATGAGGACGCTGCCGCGTCCCTGCGGCAGAAACGGACGCAGGTCGCGCGGCTCTTCGGCATTGTCAAAGATGATGAGCCAGCGACGCGTTGGGGCGAAAGATTTTTCGCCCCCACGTAGATTTTCGCCCCCACGTAGATAATCGAGCACCGCTTGCACCACGACGCGCTGGTCGCGTTCGTCGCGTTGCGGCAGTTGTAGCGGCGCGGCAAGGAGCGCAAGGTCGGTGGCGATACTCAGCGGTGAATCCGCACGCACCCACCAGACGAGGTCATAGTCGGCGGCAAAGCGATAGGCGTACTCGACGGCGAGGTGCGTCTTGCCCACCCCGCCGAGTCCGTGAATCGTTTGCGGTTTGAGACGCTCCATCGGAGCGTCTGTACTGCGCAGTTGGCGCAGTTCGTCATCGCGGCCGATGAAATGGGGATTGCGCGCAAACGGGACATTCCAGATGGCGGGCATCGTCCCCGGAAACCGACGCGGTGCGGAGGGGGGAAAAGGTGGCGCGGTCGCGGGTTTGGCGCGTTCGCGTTTCACGCCCGAGAGCAAACGTTGGCGCGCGGTCGCCTCGTCCGCGCCGACGAGGTCAATGTACACCCGCCCGCGCAGCAATCCTTCGTTCTCACACGGCTCGATGCGAATCGGCACGAGTTTGTCGCCGGTGGGGGCGCTCGCGATGGCGGCGCTCCACTCTTCGGCGGCGAAGCGGGAGGCAAGATAGCGCGGCGAGAGGACGGCGATGACGCGCTCGCACTCGTGCAGCGCGCGTTGCATCTCCAGCACAAAGTTCGCCCCGGGGCGAAAATCCCACGCCTAAATCGTCGTGGTATAGCCCGCCTGCTCCAGCGTCCACGCGATCCATTCTGCCCACTGTACGTCCGCGTTCGTGTAACTGACGAAAAAGTGCTTCATTGCGCGCCTCCGTCGTTCGTCGTCCGTCCTTCGCCCTTCTTCGTTCGTCCTTCGTCCCTCGTCGTCTGTCCTTCGTCCTTCGTCGTCTGTCCTTCGTCCTTCGTCGTTCGTCATTATACTCACATCACGCGCGCGACAAGGGTGCGTTTCTCGCCACTATTGTCAGAACCGACAGTCAAGCGTATAATCGGGGCAAATAAATCGTCGCAGGCGTGATCGCTCTGTGAGCGAATCAAGCACTCGGAAACCAGATATGCAACTCTTTTCCCTTCTCCGTGCGCTGGACGCGTACGAAATCTACAACGCGCGCGATGTGGAGATTACGCGCATCACTCCCGACTCGCGTCAGGTGATCCCCGGCGCGCTTTTTGTCGCGATTCCTGGTGTTAACGTTGATGGCGCGCGCTTTATCCCCGATGCAATTCAACGCGGCGCAACCGCCATCGTCACTGAAACTGTCCCACTGTCCCACCGTCCCACTGACTCACTATCCCACCACCCTACTGACTCACTGTCCCACCACTCTACTGACTCACTGTCCACTGTCCACTGTCCACTGATTACAGTCCCCAACGCCCGCGCCGCGCTCGCGCACCTCTGCGCCGCGTGGTACGATTTTCCCTCGCGCAAATTGCGCGTCATCGGCGTCACCGGCACCGACGGCAAGACGACGACGTGCCATCTCATCGCCTCCATCCTGCACAGCGCGGGGCACACGGTTGGAACGATTACGACGGTGGGCGCGACGATTGGCGATGCAGAAATTGACACCGGCTTGCATACGACCACCCCCGATGCGCCCGACGTGCAACGTTACCTCGCGCAGATGGTCGCGGCGGGAATGCAGTACGCGGTCATCGAAGCCACGTCCGAAGGTCTGGCGCAACGGCGCCTCGATGCGGTGGAATTCGACATTGCGGTTGTCACCAATATCACCCACGACCATCTGTACTATCACCAGACGTGGGAAAACTATCGCGACGCCAAGGCGCTACTCTTTCGCGCGCTGGCCACGTCGTACCGCAAACCGCGCACCGCCAAAGTGGCTGTGCTGAACGCCGACGATAACGCGCGCGGTGTGTTCGATTTCTTGCGCGCGATTCCGGCGGACGAGCAGATCATCTACTCGACCGACGACCGACGACCGACGACCGTTGCTTCGGTCAACGGTCAACGGTCACCGATCAACATTTCCGCCCGCGACATCCGCCACCCTCCAGAAGGGCTACGCTTCACCGTCGTTACGCCGTTTGGGGAACTGGAGATTGCCTCGCCGCTGATTGGACGCTATAACGTCTGGAACATTCTCGCGGCGATTGGTGCGGGGCTGGCACGGCGCGTGCCGTTCGCGGCGCTGTGTGCGGGCATCGCGCGCGTGCGCGGCGTGGTGGGACGAATGGAGATTTTGCAGCGCGACCCCTTCACCGTCATCGTAGATTTTGCGCACACACCGAACGCGTTGCAGAACGCGCTGGCGACCGCGCGCGAACTTGCGCGCGCGCGCGTCATCGTCGTCTTTGGTTGCGCCGGCTTGCGCGATGTGCACAAGCGCGCCATGATGGGCGAAATCGCGGGGAAACACGCCGACCACATCGTTATCACCGCCGAAGACCCGCGCACCGAATCGCTGGACGCGATCAATGCGGAAATTGTACGAGGACTGCAAAAAGCGGGGAGATTAGAGAATAGCGATTATCGCCTCGTGAATGATCGCGCGGAAGCAATCGCGTGTGCCATTCAGATGGCGCGCGCGGGCGATGTGGTGATCGTTTGTGGCAAGGGGCACGAACGCTCGATGTGTTTTGGGACGACGGAAATTCCGTGGAGCGATCACGACGCGGTGCGCGCGGCACTCGCTAAATCTGGGTGAGCCACCACGCGACGCGCGCGGGAATCCACTCGGCGAGGACGCGCCAGGGGATGAGCATCTCGCGCGTGACCGGCAAACGTCGGGTGAACTGCCACGCCGGGGTGAAAGCAAATCGCTTGAGATACGCTTGAACTTTTGCGTCGTTCTCCGGTGTCTTGTGTAACCTACCGCGAAACAAACCGTTATCCAGCACCCCCTCTTTGCCTGCGTCACGCCCTGTGGCTTGTTCCGCCCATTCACGAATCTCGAGGAACGGTTCGATACTTGCCGCCATCGCATGCTTGCCTGGTTGCGCCAGCAAAACGGGGTGCGTGCCTTCGAGTGGCGGTTTGCCCTCCACTTCGGCGGGACCAAACATCCCGTGCCAACTCGCCTCGACTGCGACGACATTCCCTGCGGCGTCGAGAAACACCCACACGTGTTCGAGTTCGTACAGGTGCTCAATGTCCCAATCCCACCACAACGCGTACTCGATGGCGCGCACCGCTGGATAGCCAGCACTCGTCCATTCGACACGCCGGCTGGGAAACGAAAGCGACGCGTCCTCGCGCTCAAACATCGTATAGCCGACCACGACAATCACAAACGGCTCACGTTCATCCGCCAGAATAATCGGAGCATAACGCGCGGCAAGATCGCGCGCGTTTTCGTCCTGTGTAACCTGTGGAAGGATGTCGCCATTCATAAACCTGTCCCCCAAAGTCATACCTCACGCATCACGCCTCACGCCTCGCGCGGCAAATCCCCTGCCCTGCGCACACAATTGCGTCCGTCGCGTTTGGCTTGATACAGCGCGTCGTCCGCGCGCTTGAGCCAGAGATGCGGGGCTTTGTAATCGCCGGGCTCAAGTGCAGCCACACCCGCACTGATGGTCACCACACCCGGCGGTATCCTGGCTTGATGCGGCAAAGCGAGTGCTTCGATCGTTTTCCGCAAACGTTCCGCCGCGATCGCTGCACTGGCTTCGGTTTGCTCAGGCAAGATGATGAGAAACTCTTCGCCACCAAAACGATACGCGGCATCACCATTGCGACAATTTTTGACGATGGTCTGCGCGATTTTCTGCAACACCTCGTCACCCGCCAGATGGCCGTAGAAATCGTTATACGCCTTGAAATGATCCACATCGCACAACACCGCGCAATAACGTTTGTCGTAGCGCTCCGCCTGGCCTATCACAACCACCAAATCCTCCATCAAACGCAAACGATTGCCTAGATGCGTCAACGGATCCCGCCGACCCTGCTCGAACAATTCTTGATTCAAACGTTTCAGTTCGGCTTGTTGTTCGATCAATTGGCGATGCAATTCGGTGATGCGCGCTGCCACCAGGAGACGCGCGCGCAAATCGTCCGGAACAAAGGGCTTGGTCAAATAATCGTCCGCGCCGGCTTGCAGACCCGCAAACGCCTCTTCGCGCTCACTCAGCGCGCTGAGAAAAATAAAGTAGGTATAGCCCGGTTGCGGTGACGCGCGAATCCGCCGACACAGTTCGATGCCATCCATTCCCGGCATCATCCGATCGCTAATCACCACATTGACAGTCGTGTGCTGATAAATATCCCAGGCTTGCGCGCCATCTTCGGCGACGAGGCACTCGTGACCAAATTTTTCGACCGCCCGTTTCAACAGCAGTCGCGGTATCGCGTCATCTTCGACAATGAGCACCCTCATTCCTGCTTCTCCTTGAGTTGTAGCAAGGCCGCGCGCGCGTGCCCCAGTTCTTGTTCCAGTTGAGCGAATCGGTCAGCGACACCGCTGAGATTGCCCGCTTTGCCTGCCTTTTCCAATTCCATACACACGCGCGCCACGCGTTGCGCGCCGATATTCGCACTGCTGCCTTTGAGGGCATGAGCCGCCTGAGCCAACCGCGCGGCATCCTGTTGCGCAATTGCCTGACGCAGCATGGCTAAACGATTCGGCGCATCCGCCAGATACAAATCAATCAACTGATGGATGATATTTGCTTCATCAGGCATTTGCAATTGACGAAAACTTTCGAGCACCCGTACATCAAGCACCTGCTCTCCTTCCTCCTCCTTGACCTGCGGCGCGGGCGCCGGTGCAGCGGACTGCCGCGCAGATTTAGGGTGCCAGCGTTGCAAGGTCTTGTACAATGCCTGCGGCGTGAGCGGCTTGGCAAGATAGTCGTCCATTCCAGCCGCAAGACATTTCTCGCGTTCGCCATGCAAAGCGTGCGCTGTCAACGCGATAATCGGTGTATGCCGCGCTGCCCCTTCGCGTTGACGAATCTGCCGCGTGGCTTTAAAGCCATCCATCTCTGGCATCTGACAATCCATCAGCACAATATCGTACGGCACGCGTTCGAGCGCCTCGACCGCTTCTAGCCCATTGCTGACCACATCCACCTGATACCCGCGCGCCTGAAGCATCAACACTGCCACTTGTTGATTGACGCTATTGTCCTCTGCCACCAGCACACGCACTCCCTTGCCTACTTCCTCCGCCGCGCACAGTCCTACCTCCTGGGTTGCAACCAGCGGTGTGCTTCCCAACACACTCACCAGACAATTGTACAATTCAGACTGACGGACCGGCTTGACCAGCACACTATCCAGACCGGTCTCACGTAAAATGTGCTCGCCTCCCAGGTGTCCCACCGAGGTCAGCAAGATGAGTTTCACCTTGTTCAGCGCCGGTTCTGCGCGAATCGCGCGCGCGAGCGTCACACCATCCATACCGGGCATATCCATATCGAGTAACACCACATCGAACGGCTGGGTGGCGGCTGCCGCGCGCAACTTGTCGAGTGCCTCGTGCGCATTCGACGCGCTCTGCGGCAACATCCCCCACGCGAGGACCTGATGATACAACACCGTACGATTCGTGGCATTGTCATCCACAATCAAGACCCGCGCGCCCTGCAAATTGGCAGCAAACAGCGATTGTTTGAGCGCGTCCGTTGAACCGCACTGGAACGGCACAGTAAATTCAAACGTGCTTCCCTCACCCACTCGACTCGTGACAGTGATCTGACCGCCCATCATTTCGACGAGACGCCGCGAGATCGCCAGGCCCAGACCGGTGCCACCGTACTTGCGCGTCGTTGACAGATCCGCCTGCGAAAACGGTTTGAAGAGGCGTTCGCGCTGTTCCGGTGCAATGCCGATACCCGTGTCGGTCACAGCAAAGCGCAGCGTCACGCGCTCGCCATCCATCGCCATATTTTGCACGCTCAAGGTAATCTCACCGCGTTCGGTGAACTTGATGGCGTTACTCAACAGGTTCGTCAGCACCTGCCCCAGTCGAAAGGGATCGCCACGTAACGCGGCAGGCACCGCCGGGTCAATCGAGACAATCAACTCCAGACCCTTTTGAAAAGCGCGTTCAGCAAATAGCGCGCCGGCACTCTCCACCACCTGGCGTACATCGAAATCGGTGGTTTCCAACTCCATCTTGCCCGCTTCGATTTTGGAAAAATCGAGAATGTCATTGATGACCGCCAACAAACTCTCGCCCGAAAAGCGAATCGTCTCAACAAACTGACGTTGCTGGAGAGTCAGTGGCGTATCGAGTAACAAACTCGTCATTCCGATCACGCCATTGAGCGGCGTACGGATTTCGTGACTCATCATCGCAAGAAATGCCGATTTGGCGCGGTCGGCGGCTTCGGCTTGTTCACGCGCGCGCACCAGTGCGGTAATGTCGTGGTAAATCCCCAGCGCGCCAATCCGTTCCCCTGCCAGCATCACGGGCACACCAAAAATTTCAACCTCGACCAATGACCCATCCTTACGCCGACGTTTTCCCGCACGATGAATCATCTCCCCGTTCATCACCGTAACCGTATATTGCCGCGCCTGATCATAGTCTCCTCTGGGCACAATCAATTCGTCCAATTCACGCCCAATCACCTCTTCCGCTCGATAGCCAAACAATTGTTCAAAGGCAGGATTGCACGCTGTAATCCAGTGAGCCAGATCGAGCGTAACAATAGCCACCGGGCTATTCATAAACAACGCTTCGAAAAATTGCTTGCGCCGCTCGACCTCTTCTTCCACCTGCTTGCGCGCGGTGATATTGCGTGAGATTCCCAACACTCCAATCACCTTGCCGGCTTGGTCATGCAAAGGCACTTTGGTCGTCAAATTCCAGACCACTTTTCCGCTCGATGGCTCCAGAACCCTCTCTTCCTGACTGATGAGGGGATGACCCGAACGCATCACTTGCATATCCTCGACGCGAAATTTTTGCGCTTGCTCGGCTGGAAATAACTCGGCATCACTTTTCCCCACCACATCTGCCGCCGAGGGCAAGCCCAAAAACGTTGCGTGCGCCGTGTTGCTCAACACATAACGACTCGCGCTATCTTTAAAGTAGATCAAATCGGGCAGATGATCAATCAGCGTGCGCAACAAATTGCGCTCCTGCAACAGCGCACGCTCGATGCGTTCGCGCTCGGCAATGTCTTTTTCCAACTGGCGGTTCAAGCGCGTCAACTCCACTGTGCGTTCGACGACGCGCGCCTCCAGCGTATCGGCAAGTTTTGCCACGCGATCACGTTGCCGTCCCACCAAAAACGCGACCAAGCCCAGCACCAGCGGCGCAAGGTCAATCACCCAATGCAGTGGCTCAGCCGATTGCCGCGACCATACGCTCTCCAGCGTCAAGGGCAAGCGATGCCGACTCACATCGAACCACGTTGCCACGAGCGGAAAAATCAAACCCAGCACTACACCAGCGATGGTGTAACGCCGCGCATAACGGCTGTACGCTATTGGCTCTGTCATAGGAGCCCCTCCCGAACTCTGACCCGATAAGCGAAATACAGATGCCAGCAGTCAGGCTCACTCTTTCTTTTCGTTCTTTACCGGCGGTGTCTCGATGCGTCGCGCGGTGAGCAGACCCCAATCGTCTTTGTACGCGGTCACTTCGGAGAAACCGACGGCTTCCAGCATCCCGCGATATTCGGCAAACGTGTAGGTATCACCATCGGGACTGAACAACAACATCTCTACGCCAGCCATCGGCACTTCGCCGGGTCCCTTGCGATCTTCATCGGCGATCGGCGCGACGATGACGATGCGCCCGTTGGGCGTCAACGCCTCGTACGCGCGACGAAACGCGCCGACGTTTTGCTCGGGGCTAAAATAGTTGGTGAGGTTGCCAAAGAGCACCACATCGAACGCGCTCGCTTTGACCTCCAGATTCAACGCATCACCCACCAGACAGTTCACCTGTGCAGTCACGCCCATCGTCTCCGCCAGGTGTTTGGTGTACGGCAACACCATCGCGCGATCGAGCGCGGTGACGCGTACGCTGGGATGACGCCGGGCAAGTGTAAAGGAGATTACGCCCGAGCCGCATCCCACATCCAGCACGCGCAAGCCTTTGACATTCTCCGCTGTCATACCCACCTTGTCCCACAGTGCTTCGGCGCGCTCGGCGTGTTCTTGCCAATCCACCAGCACCGATGCCGCCATACCCGCCCAGAGCGGCTCAAAGGCTTCGGTGAACGCAGCAGGTTGCGCGAGTTTGCCCGTGCGAATGAGGCGACTCAACTGCCCGCGCGCTTCCCAGGCAAAATCGCCGAGCAACGCATCGCCGCTGTAGGTGGGCTTGCCTTTGACAAGGAACGCTTCAGCGGTCGGTGAGAGTTTGTACTCGGTATGCGACTTGCCCAGCAAACCCATAAACACCAGCGCATCGAGTAGAATGCGCGTGCCGCGCTCGGTCAAACTGCCCAGCCGCACCAGCGCGGGCACGGTGCGATGACCTTCGGCAATGCGCGTGAAAATTTCTAATTCGATGGCGGCTTTGAGCACCGCGGCTTTGGCAAGTCCAAACGCAAGGTCTTCTAAAACATCTCGATTGGGTGTATCGTCAATGCGGGTTGGACGACGTGGCATAGTTCTCCTTTACGACGAAGGACAAATGACGAAGAACGAAGGATGAAGGACGAATTTCCAAGTAGGTGTGCCAAAGTCTTTTCCGCCAGTAACCGTTCAGGTGGGTTAGGAGTTGGGCAATAGCGATGGCGGCTGGGCACCGCACACGGCTGCCGCACACGCCTCCGTCAGATAGTCCAACACATCACGTTGCTGTTGGCGCAATGTGGTGACCGCCGTCAAGATGCGCTGGACAAACACACTCCCCGCGGCACTCTGCGTACCAAAAC
>DAOTYB010000206.1:0-5421 GCA_034435315.1 Anaerolineae bacterium
ATGCGTAAGCTTCTCACCATTTTGAACGCCATTCTGCGTCATCGCACCCACTGGAATCCTACCAGTACTTCTTGACAAACAACACAGTTACTTCGTGGACAAATGTATTTTCGAAGGAGGATATTTATGGCACACGAACTTTACAACGATGGAATACACCGCGTCATTCGTTTCGACGATTTGACCGATGTGGGAGATGTACAGGCAAACCAATGCCTCATCATTCACGGCGACAAAGGAATGTTGCTGGATCCAGGAGGCACTAAACTGTACTCCAGACTTGTCGCCGAATTATCCACGTACCTTCCACTGCAAAAGTTAGAGTATCTGTTTCTTTCCCACCAGGACCCTGATGTGGGAGCAGGATTGAACGGCTACTTGCTGCTTACCGAGGCACGCATCTACTTGCCCCAGATCTGGGAACGTTTCATTCCACACTTTTGCACCAAGAGTTTTACTGAGAATCGTGTCATCACCATCCCTGATCGAGGCATGCGCGTGAAACTGGGAGACGCTGAGATTGTATTTTTGCCGGCACATTTTCTTCACTCCCCTGGCAACATTCAGGTGTACGACACCGTTTCCAGGACACTCTTCTCTGGCGATCTGGGCGCGTCGTTGTTGCCCCTCGATAACGAGTACCGCATCGTCACCGATTTCGACGCGCATATCAAGTATATGCTGGGCTTTCATCAGCGATACCTCGCATCGGGTCAAGTATGCCAACGCTGGGCAGCGATGGTGCGCGCGCTCGACATTGAACGTATCGTGCCACAGCATGGCGCAATGTTCGAAGGTAAAGCAATGGCACAGCAACTCATTGATTGGGTCGCACAGTTAAAGTGCGGTGTGGATTTGTTGGACGAAAAGGATTGGTATCACATTCCTCAGTAAAGCGCAGGTATTTGACATTCTTTCCAACTTGTGACAATATACTGCCGCAAAGAGACGCGGCAGTTTTTCTTTTGGAGATGCCAATGTCAGTGGTAGATGACGTCAAATCCAGAATTGATCTTCTGGATGTCATCGGGCAATATGTGACCTTAAAAAAAGCAGGGCGCACGTTCAAAGCGCTCTGTCCATTTCACAATGAGAAAACGCCGTCCTTTGTTGTATATCCCGACGAAGGACGCTGGTACTGTTTTGGCGCGTGCCATACCGGCGGCGATGTGTTCACCTTCTTGATGAAGAAGGAGAACATTGATTTTGGTGAAGCCTTGCGACGGTTGGCGCAGCGCGCCGGCGTAGAACTCGGGCGCGTCACGCCGGTGGAAGATGCCGCGCGCGCGCGCCTGCGCGAACTTTTGGCAACCGCCGCCGCACATTACCACTATCTTTTGAAAAATCATCCCGCGGCTCACATCGCGCGCGACTATCTTGCCCGACGTTTCATCACGCCCGAAACCGCAGCGCGCTTTCAACTGGGTTATGCGCTGGACGAATGGGACGCGATGAAAACGTTTCTCGTGGGCAAGGGCTTTGCGGTATCCGATCTCGAAGCGGCGGGGCTGGTCATCGCGCGCGAAGGCGCGCGCGGACACTATGACCGTTTTCGCGGCCGGTTGATGTTCCCGATTCGCGATCGCAGCGGACACGTCATTGGTTTTGGCGCGCGCACGCTGACGGACGCCGAACCCAAATATCTCAATTCGCCCCAGACACTCTTGTTCGACAAGAGCGCGACGCTCTACGGACTCGATCTGGCTAAAGATGCCATCCGCGAGCAAAACCTCGCCGTGATTGTCGAAGGATATATGGATGTGCTGAGCGCGCACCAAGCCGGCTTTTGCAACGTCGTCGCGTCGCTGGGCACCGCGCTGACCGAAAAACAATTGGGCTTGCTCAAACATCTGACCCGCCGCTATGCCTTTGCCCTCGATGCGGACGCCGCAGGTCAAGCCGCCACACAGCGCGGGCTGGAACTGGCGCGCGAGGCACTGGCGCGCAAAACCGTCCCGGTGCCGCTGGGCGCGGGCTTGATCGGGTTCGAGGAACGGCTGGCGGCGGAACTCTTTGTGATTCCACTACCGCCGGGCACAGACCCCGACGAGTTGATTCACGCCGATCCCGCGCGCTGGCGGGAATTGATTGCGCAACCTGAACCGCTGGTGGATTTCTTTTTCCGCGTCTGGACACAAGACCTCGATTTGAACCAAGCGCACGATAAATCGCAAGCCGTCCAGCGGCTGGTGCCCCTGATTCGTGAAATCGGTGACGAGATTCAGCGCGCGCATTACACCCAGAAACTCGCGCGTCTCGTGCAGGTTCCCGAAACGACGATTGCCCAACAGGTCGCGCGCGCCAGACCAGCGCCGCGAGATCTCGCAGAGCCTAACGCGCGTGTAGCAATGCCGCCCGCCTCCAAACGCGAAGAGTACTTTTTGACCCTCGCTTTACACACGCCCGAACATTTAGCGCGCGTCGCATTTCTCGAGCCAGATGATTTTGCCAGCGGCGAGACGCGCGCGTTCTATGTGGCGTTGCGCGAATTTGCGCAAGCGACAGATTTGTTCGAGCGGGACGCGTTTCGCGCGACCCTGCCCGACGCCCTGCTACCGCTGTATGAACGGTTAGAGCAAGCCGCGTGCGACCTGCCGAATGTGCACGCGCCCGAACTGGCGCGCGAAATCGAACTGACCGCATGGCGCTTGCGTGCCGAGCGCGACAAGAGCGAACTGGCGCGGCTCGAAATCTTGTTACGTGAAACCGAGGAAACGCGCCCGGCGAGCGAAGAGCACCAACTGCATCAACGCGTAGCCTTCCTGCTCAAACGCATGGCAGAGAATCAAAAAGCCCTCAGCGCACGTGCCGCGCCGAAATTCAAAATATGCCTGTGAAGAAAAAATCTGCGTCAACCAAAAAAACAGCACAACGCACGTCGAAGAAATCGAATCTGCTCGCACTGGCTGCGCAACTCAAGGATGAGATGCCACGCGCTGCCGATTTGCCCGATCAAGACGCGGTGCTGGATCAACTGGTGCGCAAAGCCGGCGCACGCAAAAAACTGACGCTGACTCAGGTGCGTTCGATTCTGCCGGACATTGATCAAGACCCCGATCTGTTGACCGACTTGCAGCGTCTGCTCGGAGAAAAAGGAATCAAAATTATCGGCGATGGTAGATTGGCACCCCCACCGCGCCAGAGTGATACCAGTGAAGACCTCGCGGCAGATCTGGATATACCGGCGGAGGTGAGTAGCGATCCCGTGCGAATGTACCTGCGCGAGATTGGGCGCGTGCCTCTGCTCACAGCAAGCGAAGAGGCGCGCCTCTCCGAAGCCATCCAGCAAGGCGAGATGGCACGGCGCCTTTTGCAACATACTCCTCTGAGCAGTAAACTCAAGCAACACTATCAGGCACTGGTGGCAGCAGGTCAAGCCGCGCGACAAAAACTTGCCGAGGCGAATTTGCGGCTGGTCGTCAGTATCGCCAAGCGGTATATGGGACGCGGGATGTCGCTCCTCGACTTGATTCAAGAGGGCAATCTCGGTTTGTTACGCGCGGTGGAACGCTTTGACCGCTCGCGCGGCTTTAAATTCTCCACCTATGCAACCTGGTGGATTCGTCAAGCCATCACGCGGGCGATTGCCGATCAGGCGCGCACGATTCGCATCCCCGTGCATATGGTCGAGACGATCAATCGCCTCAATCGCATTTCGCGACGATTGACCCAGGAACTGGGACGCGAACCGACCGCCGAAGAGATCGCGCTGGAGATGGATTTGCTTCCCCCCGAAGAGCGTCGGGCGATTCTGGAGGCGCAAGCGCGCGGCGAACTGCTCGACCCCGTTTTGAACCGTCATCTAAAACGCGCCGCGCTCCGCGTGCGACGCATTATGAAACTCTCGCAAGAACCAATGTCGCTGGAGATGCCCATCGGGCAAGAGGAAAACTCGTCGCTGGCGGATTTCATCGAAGACGAATCGGTGCTCGGTCCAGCAGATCAAGCCTCGCGCGAATTGCTCCGCGAGCAAATGCGCGACGTGCTCGAAGCGTTGAACGAGCGCGAGCGTCAGGTGCTGGAGATGCGTTTTGGTCTGCTCGACGGTCAACCGCGCACACTGGAAGAAGTGGGCCAGGCGTTCAACGTCACCCGCGAGCGCATTCGGCAAATCGAAGCCAAAGCGCTGCGCAAACTGCGACATCCCTTGCGCAGTCGCAAGTTGAAAGATTATCTGGGCTAGCCGTTTGACCTTTCGCGATTTTTGAGTATAATAAAAGCGCAATTGAATATTCCTCGGTAGCTCAATGGGTAGAGCGCGCGGCTGTTAACCGTGATGTTCTAGGTTCGAGTCCTAGCCGAGGAGCCACACCCAAACCCGTTTTCGCATCGAAAACGGGTTTGGGTTTTAGTTGACAATCTTGCGCTGGGTGTGTATATTGGGTGTCAAGCGCGCGTTCGGGAGGTCAAAGTGAAACAATCCAGAGTGGTTGTCTTTTCAGAAGACGGCTTGCGTAAGATTCAAGAGCGCATCGAACACGTGCGTCTGGATTTGGGCGCGGTCGTCGCCCTGTTGATGGACGATGCCGGCGAATTACTGACCGATTGCGGTTGGCACGGCGATTTTGATATGAATGCCTTTCTGGCTCTGGTGAGCAATGAGATGTCGGCTGCTAACGCCGTCGTGCATCTCTTGCGCGATGATGCCGCGTTCGATTTGCACTATCACGAAGGTCAAAAGTACGAGATGTACACCGCGCGCATCACCGATCAAGTTTTTCTCACGCTGATTTTCGAGTCGCGTCAGGCGACCTCGGGGCGCGTGGGAATGGTATGGCTCACGCTGCGACGCACAATCGCCGAAATACGCAAGTTGTTGCAACAGGCTACCATCAAACCGGGTTCGGAGGAGAATCATCAAATGCATCGTACGGTGAGCGCCGTCCTCGACGAAGCCCTCCAACAACTCGAAGCGGATTCCCTTTTCAAACCCAGGTCTCCCGAAACGCCGCCTGCCAGAACAGAGCCACCCACCCGGCAGACGGAACCGCCTGCCCCCACGCCCGAAGAGCCGCCACTTCCGAAACTGCGCCGTCGTCGTCCTCCCGCCGAGGAGGATTCCAAACGCGTGCTCAGTTATGATGAAGCGCGCGCGCTCGGTTTGATCGGCGACGATGACGCCAAACGCTGAACTCCAGCCTCCTCCGTCATTCGTTCGTTCCTCGACCTTCGTCGTTACTTCGAAAATACGTTTGTCCACGAAGGTCACGAAGGAACACGAAGAAAAAAAATCTTCTCTGGTCATTCATCGTAACTGCTCAGCCCGGGTTCACTTGCTATCAGTGAGAAACCGGCGGCTAGCATAAGCCGATGACTGAGCCTGAATTTCGCCGTCGTGCCCCGGGAACAACCCCACTCATCCCCCTGTCCCCTTCTCTCCCTGCTATGCGGGGAGAGAAGGGGGAGGTGGGAGCGGGGGAG
>DAOTYB010000207.1:0-2119 GCA_034435315.1 Anaerolineae bacterium
CGGTTGGTAAAGTTGGGGTTGGTGCACAGCCCACCACAAGGACAATGAACACGAGCCAGAGATACACCATTGCACGGGTAAAGAGCGTTCTATGCATACTTTCCTCCTGCGAAAATCCGTTTGTCCACGAAGGGCACGAAGGAACACGAAGAAAAAAATCTTCGTGTCTCTTCGTGTTCTTGGTGGATAGTTTCATCCGTCATCGCGGGCGCGTGCGCCCATGCACAACTCCTTCGAAAATCCATTTGTCCACAAAGGTCACGAAGGAACACGAAGAAAAAAATCTTCGTGACTCTTCGTGTCCTTCGTGGATCTTTTTCATCCGTCGTGGCGGGCGCATACGCCCATGCACAACTCCTTCGAAAATCCATTTGTCCACAAAGGTCACGAAGGAACACGAAGAAAAAACCTTCGTGTCTCTTCGTGTTCTTGGTGGATAGTTTCATCCGTCATCGCGGGCGCACGCGCCCATGAACAACTCTCCAGAAGATGCTCCCTTGCGTGCGATTATACGATGGGGGCGTGGGTTTGTCAAAACGAGGTGCGGGATACCCGGGGCTGGTGCAAAGTTGGGTTCAAAGACCTGTCAGGTCTGCAAGACCTGACAGGTCTGGGTTTCCAATGTGCCTCTACTTGGTTTCCTCCGTTACGTGCAACACCGCCTCCATCGCCTGCTCGAGCGTCATCTGCGCGTCTTGCGCCCACGCCTGAATGATCTCGCGATGCCAGGGCGTGTTTTCCAGAAACGCGCGCCGTGTGGCTGGATCGGCGATGCGCGCGGCGCGCGCGCGTAATTGCTCGAACGCGGTGCGGAGCATTTCCTCGGCGCGCGCATCATGATCTGCCGCCAGAACCTGGTAACAGGTCAGCCAAATTTGCAGTGGATGGTTCGCGCCTCGCAGCGAATTGGCTTGAACGAATGCGAAAACCTCTTGCATCACTTGCCGCGCCGCCGCAAGGTCACCTTGCTCAAGATGTACGCGCGCCAGTGCCGCGAGCGATTCCATCAGCAACGGCAACTGTCCCACTTGGCGTCGGACGGCGATGGCTTGCTGCAACGTGCCGATGGCGTCGGCGAATTGTCCCAAGCCCGCGTGCGCTTGCCCCAGTCCCGTCAGCGTGTAACCGATGCGATCTTGATCACCCAACTGACGCGCAATCGCGAGGGCTTGAGCAAAGTATTCTTGCGCGCGCGCATAATCCTGCTGGCTCAACATCACCAGACCCAGGTTGCCGAGCGCGATGCTTTCGCTGCGCGGTTCGCCCAACTCGCGCGCAATCGCGAGCGCTTGCGTGTAACACTCTTGCGCGCGCGCATCATCGCCTTGCATCCGCGCCGATTCGCCCAGACTGCTCAGTTTGCGACCAATGCCTTGCCGATGCCCGATGGCGCGATCAATCGCCAGGGCTTGCTCGGTCCACGCAATCGCCTGGGCGTACTCTTCGCGATAGTGCGCGACGATGCCCAGATTCCCCAGCGCGTTGCTCTCGCTCCGCCGATGCCCAATTTCGCGCGCGATGCTCAAGGCGTGGAGATAGTGCGCTTCCGCCTGTGCGTACTCGCCGCGATAGAGCGCGATCGTTCCCAGGTTGTTCAGCGTGTTGCACTCTTCCGCTCGCGCGCCGATTTCGCGAAAGATGGCGATGGCGCGTTCATAGTATTCGGTTGCGCGCGCGTAATCCGCCTGGAAGATGGCGATGTTGCCAAGCGCGTGGAGCGTCGTCCCTTCGCCGCACCGCTCGGACAATTCGTGACGAATGACCAGCGCGCGTTCCAGATGACTCTGCGCGAGTGCATACTCGCCTCGCTCGCTGGCAATCATTCCAAGAATGTGCAAGCACTCGGCTTGTAAACGACGCAGGCTCCCCGCTTCTGCAAGCGCCAATGCTTCTGTCAGATGTTCGCGCGCAGACGCATATTCGGCGCGACGTGAAAGCGCGCGCGCCCATTCGATTTTGCCTGCCACGTACAGCGCT
The DNA here is from genome assembly GCA_034435315.1 of Anaerolineae bacterium. Lineage (GTDB taxonomy): Bacteria > Chloroflexota > Anaerolineae > UBA4142 > UBA4142 > VGOB01. The sequence continues at coordinate 1,978 of DAOTYB010000207.1, forward strand.
TGGTCTTGCGCCGATTCTGCTGCGCGAATCGCTTCCTGCGCGTGTCGAATCGCGGCGGCATAGTCGCCTGTCTCGATTTGTAACTTTGTCCAACGGAGCGCGACCTCTGCCTGGAAACTCGCGTCGCTTGTTCGCGCGAGCG
>DAOTYB010000208.1:0-20479 GCA_034435315.1 Anaerolineae bacterium
TACCAAAGACGAATTTGCCGATCTGGCAATGGAAATTGCATGTGGGTTGCACAATTTCAGAACGGAACGCCGCTCGCACCAGAGAAAGGCAATTCCTTATTTCCGATAATGTCTATTTTATACTGAGCAAGGCATTGACGCAAATACACATTTTTCATTTTTCGCGCTCACGTGGTATAATACGTTTGAACAAGGCAGTTCAATTGTGGCGGAGGAACTATGTCGGGTCATTCCAAGTGGGCACAGATTAAACGCAAAAAAGGTGTAGCCGACGTCAAAAAGGGTCAGTTGTTCACACGGCTGGGACGCGAAATCACGATTGCCGCGCGCGATGGTGGTGGTGATCCGAACACCAATTTTACTTTGCGCCTGGCTATCGAAAAAGCGCGCGCGGCAAATATGCCCAAAGAAAACATCGAGCGCGCCATCAAACGCGGCACCGGCGAATTGCAGGAGGGCGGTCAACTGGAGGAGGTGATTTACGAAGGATACGGCGCGGGAGGTACGGCACTTTTGGTTCATGTGTTGACAGACAACCGTAATCGGACGGCCGCAGAGATTCGCCATCTGTTTAATCGCGGCGGAGGCAATCTTGCCGCGACCAACGCGGTCGCATGGATGTTCGAGAAAAAGGGGGTCATCACCATCGAAAATGCCAAAAATCCCGATGATCTCGCGCTAGAGTTGGTGGATGCTGGCGCTGAAGATTACAAAGTGGATGGTTCGATTCTCGAATTGTACTGCGCGCCAGAAAACCTGAAATTGCTGCGCGAAGCACTGGAAAAGCGCAAGATTCCTTTCACCAGCGCCGAACTTGCCTGGATCGCCAGGAATCCTGCGCAGGTCAGCGATGAGCAAGCCCTCTCTACGCTCAAACTGATGGAGTCGCTGGAAGAACACGACGACGTGCAAAAAGTGTACACCAACCTCGACATCAGCGATGCGGTGATGGCCAAGTTTGCCAAATAGCCAGATGAGCCAGATATGTCAGATGTGCCAAAAAGATTTAGCGACTTACACCTCTGGCACGTTTGGCATCTTTGGCAATTTGGCACGTTTGACTCGAAATGATTATTCTGGGTATTGACCCCGGCACGGCGATGACCGGCTATGGCATCATCCGCAGTGATGGCCAAGCACTGCAAAGCGTTACGTTTGGCGTCATCACCACCGCGTCGGAGTGGGAACTGGCGCGCCGTCTGCAACACCTCTACACCGAATTGACCGCGTTGATGGCGCGCTATCAACCGACGGACGCGGTCATCGAAAAATTATTTTTCAACAAGAATGTCCGCACCGCGTTGTCTGTGGGTCAGGCGCGCGGTGTGGCTTTACTTGCCGCCGCGCACGCCGGCGTCACGCTTCACGAGTACACGCCGCTGCAAATCAAACAAGCCGTCGTCGGCTATGGACGCGCGGACAAGCAACAGATTCAGCAGATGGTCAAGTTGCTGTTGCGCCTCGACGTGCTCCCGCAACCGGACGATGCGGCAGATGCACTCGCCATCGCGATTTGTCACGCGCAGTGTGCGCGGTTTGCAGACGTGGTGCGGCGCAGCGCGTGAGATATGAACATGAAATGATCGCAACACTATATGGCAAGATTCAAGCCCGTACGGATGATGCGCTCATTGTGAATGTAGGCGGCGTGGGATTTCGCGTGCGCGTACCCACTAGCACGCTCGCGCATCTCGGCGCGGTCGGCAGTGAAGTGCAATTATTCACCCACTTGCACGTGCGCGAAGACGAATTGTCGCTGTACGGTTTTGCCACCGCAGACGAATTGCATCTGTTTGAAACGTTGCTCACGGTGAGCGGCATTGGGCCCAGGGTGGGTTTGGGTATTCTCTCCGCCGTGCCGGTGGATACATTGCGGATTGCCATCGCGCAAGGCAACCTCGATGTATTGACGGCGATTCCGGGCATTGGCAAGAAAACAGCGCAACGTTTGATTCTGGAACTCAAAGGCAAAATTGACGTGAGTGGTCTGGGAGAGGTGGGCGAGTTGACGCCGCTGGACAAGGATGTGATGGACGCGCTCATCAATCTGGGATACAGCGCGGCAGAAGCCACGCGCGCGGCGCGCGCCGTGCCTGCCGATGTCAAGACGATTGAAGAGCGCGTCCGCATAGCGTTGCAGTACCTGGGGGCAAGATAAGGTGGGCGAAGTTTATCTTGAATTGACAGATGATTGATATGGAACACCACACCATTTCGCGGCGACGCGCGCTCAAGGCAAAATAACAACCCCGTTCTCATCGAGAGAACGGGGTTGTTATCTCACCACCTTCGTCCCCACTAGATAGCGCGCCACCCAGGGTTCATAACGACTGAAGAATCGTTCCCGCTTGACGACCTGACCATTCACGATGATCTTGCGCCACACGGTCACGTCCGCGCCATCGTGCGCAAAATCCACTTGCTTGACCACTCCTTTCTTCAGTGTGGGGTCTTCGGTGTAAATCGGAGGACCGTGCGGAATGACTCGCTCGATAATCGGATCTTCCATCTCGACGGTGCGATTCGGTTTCGTTCCGTAAAAGTTGAACGTGAGTGTGCTGGTACGCAAATCCAACCTGGGTTGAATGAGCAAGTACGCATCCGTATCGTTCCGAAATTTGAAATCCACGCTGGGTGTGAAAATTGTTGCATCCAGACCAATGGGTGGTTCATAGTAGCCCACACGATACGCGTGTGCCCAGCGTTCGACAATCGGAAAGCCGCCAAAGAATGCCGCGCGAAACACCGTTGTCGAAACTTGACACACCCCACCACCCGGTCCAAGCACTGTTCGATCAGCAAAGATGATGTACGCATCATCGTATCCATTGGCTTCGACTACATCGCCCAAATAGTGGTTGAACGAAAAGATGCCGCCTGGCGGAATCACTATTCCTTCAAACTGCGCTGTCGCTGTGCGAATGTTCTGGATGCGTCCTGCAGACGAACCCTTAAAGTTGCTCACGCCTTGCGCTACGAGTTCTTTGATGCCGAACTTTGCCGCGTCCTCCATTGCGATTGTCGGCCTGGTCACCATCACGGGTAAAGCCATCGTGCGCAGTGCTGGCGATGGTTCGGCGCGCGCGCTATTGAGGATTTGCTGAGCGATTTCTTTCGCCGCCGCTTCGGGATCGAGAAATTGCCCGTACTGACTTGTGACGATGGGAGTGAGCGTGCGCGTGTTCGGGTCGAACGTAAAGCGCGCGTCGCGCGCGGCTTGATTGATTTCGCGCGCGAGCGTTTTGAGATACGCGGTCAAACGGGCGTGGTCGAGCGCGACCGTCCAGGTCATCGTGCCGGTGGCATCACGTTGCGGCTGAATTGTCAGGAGCGAGGCAAGCATCGCCTGATCGAGTGCCCAGCGACGTTCGCCGAACGTTAACACGATGGGTGCGGCGAGAATCGTCTCCGCTTGTGCTTTAGCCGCCGCGATGGCGGCATCGTCTATCAGTGGTGCCGTCTCGCGAAACACTAGGGCGATTTCACCTCGCTCACCGCTGAGCAAACGATGCCGCATCTGCGCGAGCATCTGCTCACCATCGAGGACGCGCCCGGTTTGTGCAGGGGTAGCGATCACACGCACACCGTCGAGTCGAAGCGCGGCATCGCGCGCGGGACGTTCGACCTGCGGAGCGAGCCATGCCAGATACGCGCGCGCGGTGACGGGATCGAATTGCACATCGCTACCCAGATCGCAGCCAAACCACAGACAACGCGCTTGTTCGACGAGGGCTTGAAGCCAGTTGCCGCGATGTCCCAACAAAATGGCACTCTCAGCGACCGGCGTGAAATCGGTGCGCAATCCCAGTTCCCAGGGATAGGCGCGCCACACGCGCGCGCCATCGCGCAGCACGATCGGATCGCCATAGCGCGCGAGAATCGCTTCGGGTTCGCCGAATTGATTTTGCAGAAACGTCTTGACCTCTGCGCGCGTCAAGCCGTGAATCGGTTGCCCCAGAACGGTCACACCTAAAATCACGCGGTCGCGGTAGAGGAACTGATAACCTGCCAGAAGGAGCGTGAAGACAAGGCAAAGCGTTGTGAGGATGGGAAGGATGAAGAACCAACGGGGCAAACGGCGACGCCGACGCGGGCGCGGTGGACTCGCGCGAGGTTGCGAATCGTTCATTGGTGCAAGACATTGTACGCAGAATGTGGCTCGCCGTCAAAAACCAGCCCGACAGGGTGAACCTGTCGGGGCTGGATCATTTCACGAGGGTCGCATTCACTTTGATTTCGACACTGGCGAGTGCTTTGGAGACAGGACAGCCTTTTTTGGAAACCTCAACCAGTTCCCGAAATTTGGCTTCGTCCACATTGGGCACCGTCGCGGTTGTGTCGAGTTCGATTAACGTGATGGTAGGACCATCGCCCAGATGCACGCGCGCATTGGTTTGAATTTGGGTGGGCGGAAAGCCGGCTTTGGTGAGTTGCGCAGCCAGAAACATCGAAAAGCAACCGGCGTGTGCCGCGCCCAAAAGTTCTTCGGGATTAGTCCCCTGACCGCTTTCAAATCGTGAGGCGTATGTAAAGGGTCCCTCGAACAGACCACTGCCGAGTTTCAGTGTTCCTGATCCCTCGCGCAGTGTTCCGTTCCAGATGGCATGAGCATTGCGAATCGGCATCGTTTCTCCTTTCGAAGAGTTTGCCTCATCATAAAAATCTTTTGACGATGTGTCAAGAGGTGGCGCCATTTTCTATCGAATTCTTAGTACATCAAAACGGGGCAACGATTTTTCGTTGCCCCACCCGACCTTACGTCCCAAACGAGTTGGGATCGAGAATGAATACCGTCCGATTCGCCAGCCGCCCAACAGCACGCGCGGGTAAGGCATCCGCTGGACGCGGTTCGATGTATGCCAGTGGCACGTTCAATACATCGGATACCGCATCCACAATTAAGGCCGTCACGCGACTGTCCCCACGCGCAATCACAAGTAACGCGCCCGGTTCGCACGGCTGTGTCGGCAGGCTCCAGTGCTTGCGCAAGTCCACCACAGGAATGTTCTTACCGCGCAAGTTGAACATTCCCTCGACCACATCGGGCGCCTGAGTGAGTGTGCGTGAGATGACTCGAACGATCTGGACAACGTGCTCCAACTTGAGCGCGCATTCCAGGTCACCCATTTTGAACGCGAGTAATTGCACCGTGTCGTCTTTTTCGCTGATTGTGCTCAAGCCAGCGGACATAACACCTCCACCCCGTATTCCTGCTCCGATTATACAACGACACGGCGCAAAACAAAATAGGATAATCAGGCTACTGACTTGCCAAAAAGCGCGTGGCGGGGATTTCGCCCCGCCACGCGTTGTTTATTACCCTGCGTGTCCGTTTCTTTTCTCCACGCGCACCGCGCACACTTTGAGTTCAGGTATCTTTGCCACCGGGTCGAGTGCGGTATTGGTGAGTACGTTCGCCAGCGCGTTCGCATAGTGGAAGGTCATAAAGACGACGCCGCGTCCCACGCGCTCGGTGAGCCATGCGCGCGCCTCCACCTGTCCGCGTCGCGAGGTGATGCGGAGCCAGTCGCCATCGTTCACACCGAGTCGCGCCGCATCGTCGGGATGCAGTTCGACGCGTTCTTCCGGTGCAAGTTGCTGCAACCCTGCCACGCGTCCGGTCATCGAGCGCGTGTGATAGTGTTGCAGGATGCGCCCCGTTGTGAGGACGAAGGGATACTGCGCGTCGGGAGTCTCGGCGGGCTCCTGGTGTTCGACCGGCGAGAACAAGCCTTTGCCGCGCGTGAATTTTTCGGTGTGCAGAATCGGCGTGCCCGGATGATCCTTGCTGGGAACGGGCCATTGCAAACCCACTTTGTCAATTCGCGCGTAGGTGATGCCGGCGTACGACGGTGTCAGCGACGCGATTTCTTGCATGATTTCTTCGGCACTTGTATAGTTCCACGTTTCAGGTTTCAAGTTACCCTCGACCTGAGACGTGAAACGTGAAACTCTTTTTGCTACCTCAGACACAATCCACCAATCACTTTTCGCCTCGCCAATCGGTTCGATCGCTTTGCGAACGCGCTGCACGCGCCGTTCGGTGTTGGTGAATGTGCCATCTTTCTCCGCGAATGACACGGCAGGCAAGACCACATCGGCGAAGCGCGCCGTCTCTGTCATAAATAACTCGGACACCACCAGAAAATCGAGCCGTTCGAGCGATTCGGCGACGTGATGAGTATCGGGATCGCTCATTGCCACATTCTCGCCGATAATCCACAGCGCCTTCACTTTACCGTCATACGCGGCTTGGAGCATTTCACTCACGGTCAAGCCCGGCGTCGCTGAGAGTTTGACTCCCCACGCGTTTTCGAACTTGGCGCGCGCGGCATCGTCGGTGACGCGCTGATAGCCGGTGAAAACATTCGGCAGACAGCCCATATCACACGCGCCTTGCACATTGTTCTGCCCGCGCAGTGGATCCACGCCCGCGCCCGGCTTGCCGATGTTGCCGGTCAGCATCGCCAGATTGGCAACCGCCAGCACGTTGTTGTGACCGACAGTGTGTTGCGTGATGCCCATCGCGTAGAAAATGGTGCTGGGTTTGTTCGTCGCATACAACCGCGCCGCCGTGTGCAAATCCTCTACCGAAACGCCAGTGATTTCGCTCACACGCTCAGGCGTGTACGTTTCGACGACCTTGCGCCATTCGTCGAAACCTTCGGTGCGCTGTGCGATAAACTCTTTGTCTTCCCAGCCCTCTTTCAAGATGATGTGCGCCATCCCGTTGAGCAGCGCAATGTCCGTCCCCGGACGATGCCGCAGATACACGATCGCAATGTTCGCCAGATCAATCGCGCGCGGATCGGCAACGATGAGTTTAGCGCCGCGCCGTACGGCGCGACGGATGCGCGTACCAATGACCGGATGTTGCTCCGTTGTGTTCGAGCCAATCACGAACAGCGTTTGGCAATTGTCAATGTCGGCGATGTTATTCGTCATCGCGCCAGAACCAAATGCGGTGGCCAGACCGGTCACCGTGCTGGCGTGTCAGAGCCGCGCGCAGTGATCTATGTTGTTCGTCCCCATCACTGCGCGGGTGAATTTCTGAAAGAGGTAATTTTCTTCGTTCGTAGCACGCGCCGATGCGAGAAACGCGAACTCGTCGCCGCGATGTTGCGCGAGTTTTTCCGCCACGAGATCGAGTGCCTCGTCCCACGATGTTTCGACGAACGTGCCATTTTTCTTGACGAGCGGCTTGGTCAAGCGGTCGGGATGATGAATGAACTCGTAGCCGTAACGGCCCTTGACGCAGAGCGACATTCCATTGACGTACGCGTCGCGCGCGGAGGTGACTTTGACGACCTTGCCATCGCGCACGTTCAAATCGAATTGGCAGCCGACGCCGCAGTAGGGGCAGGTCGTACGAACTTTGGTGAATTGGTAAGCGCGCCCTTTGCCGCGCGCGGGCTTGTCGGTGAGAGCGCCCGTGGGGCAGTACGCCGCGCACGCGCCGCATTGCTCGCACCCGGCTTCGAGCATCGTCACATCGGCGCCCGCGACGATTTTGTTGTTAAAACCGCGATTTGCCACACCCCACACATAACGCCCTTGCACTTCAGCGCAGGCGCGCACGCAACGCGTGCACAGAATACACTTGTTGAAATCGGTGAAGATGAACGGGTTGGGGTCCGCGCCCATCGGATAACTGTGGCGTTTGCCTTTGTGTTGGGGCCAGGCGACTTGATATTCGTACACGGCATCTTGCAGTTCGCAGGCGCCGTCCGCTTCGCAAATCATACAATCGTTGGGATGGTCGGTGAGCAACATCTCCAGGATGAATTTGCGTTCTTCGATGACTTTCGGTGTGTGTGTCTGCACTACCATCCCCTCGGCAACCGGCAGCATGCAGGAGGCGACAAGTCCACGCATCGTTTCGACTTCGACGACACACAGGCGGCACGCGCCGACCGGCGAGAGATCAGCGTGATAGCACAGCGTTGGAATACGAATGCCATTTTCGCGCGCGACCTGCAGGACTGTTTGTCCTTCGCGCGCTTGAATCGGTTTGCCGTTAATCGTTAGATTGACGGGCATTAATGAACCTCCAAAAGTGATGCATAGTCAGAAACATGATTGCCAAAAATCGCGCCAGATGTTATTTCGAGTGTTTCAAACGAGGTGAACAATGGCACAAATGACAGGTCATTTGGATTGCGAAGAGATTTTTACCATCGTCAAGCAATTGCCTCGCTCGCAAAAAATACAAATCTGGCAATGGCTTGATGCTGAATTAAATCGCGACGAAATCAATCGCGAATTTGCGCGCGCGCTCGAAGAGATCTGGATTGCCAACGCCCACTATAGCGAGACGGAAGTCAATGCGGACATTGAAACGGCTATTCGCCAGGTTCGTACACAAGTCACCGCGCGTCGTTCTTGATACCACGTCCTGCTCAGATAAGCATCTGCAAGCATTGGGCAAATATCGTGACATCCAGATTCTCACACCGCGCGATTTTGTCACAAATGTTTTTGGCGAATCGCGTTCAACCTCGCGTTAATCTTTCTCTGGGTTCACCGCATCTTGTGCCGTCACCGGCAACGCGCGCCGCGCTCACGCCATCGGCTCATCCCACGCATCATGTTCACACCTCGCGCGGCAACGCTGTTCGACTGTCTCACTGTCCCACTGACTACAATTTCCCCATCAACTTGCCCCAGATCACGCGCTTTTTGATTTCCTGAATTCCGAACGTGATGGGAATCTTCTTGGGGCACTCTTCCGTACAGTTGAAAATCGTGTGGCAACGGAACACGCCATCTTCGCGCGCGGCGATTTTCAAACGTTCGATGCCACCTTCATCGCGCGAGTCTGCGACAAAGCGGTACAGCTTGGCGAGCGCCGCTGGTCCCAGATACTCCTTGTCCCACCACGCGGTCGAACACGAGGTGTGACAGCACGCGCAGAGGATGCAATCAATGAACTCGTCAATCTTTTTGCGTTCTTCAGGAGATTGCCAGCGTTCTTTCTCTGGTGGCGCTTTGAGGGCAATGAGATAGGGACGCACACGTTCGTACTTTTCCCAGAACGGTGTCATATCCACGACCAAATCTTTGAGCACCGGCAAATGCGGCAACGGCTCGATGACTACCTCGTTGCCCAGCGGTGCCAGTTGCGTTTCACACGCCAGGCGATTCATCCCGTTGATGTGCATCCCGCAACTACCGCACACGGCGCTACGGCACGACGAACGGAACGCGAGCGTCTTGTCCACATTTTCCAGAATGTGGTACAGTGCCATCAACACCGTCAACCCCGGCGTCAACTCGATTTGATAATTCTGGTATCGCGGTGCCGCATCCAACTCTGGATCGCGGCGATAGATGCGAAGGGTAACTGTTTGGCTCATTTTCAATCTCCGAAGGGGTCAGGGGTCAGGGGACAGGATTCAGTCTTTCTGACCCCTGACCCCCGTACCCTGTCCTCTAGTATTTCCGTTCCTCCGGCGGCCACCTGGTAATCGTCACTGGTTTGTAATCGAGACGCGCGCCGTCGGGTGTAAAGTAGGCGAGTGTGTGTTTCAGCCAGTTGGTATCGTCGCGCGTCGTGAAATCGAGGCGCGCGTGTGCGCCGCGCGATTCCTTGCGCGCCAGCGCGCTCGCGGCAGTCGCTTCGGCAATGTCAAGCATCCCTCCGAGTTCGATGGTGTGGAGCAAATCGAGATTGAACTTGCGATGCCTGGCATCTACGCCGATGTGACGATAGCGCGCGCGTAGTTCGCGCAAAATCGCGAGTGCTTCTGCCATCGGCTTTTCTTCGCGAAAGATGCCGACCTTGTCCGTCATCGTCTCTTGCATCTGATTGCGCAACGTGACCAGCCGTTCCTTGCCTTCCGATTTCAACAGCGCGTCCACCTGTTCAATCGTTTGCTTCAACGTGTCATTCAGCACAGCCTGATTAATGGCCGACGCTTGGCCCTGAACAAATCGGGCAGCCGCGGCGCCGGCGCGTCGTCCCATCACGACACATTCGAGCAAACTATTGCCACCCAGCCGATTCGCGCCGTGAACGCTGACACACGCGCACTCACCTGCCGCGAACACGCCGGGCAGAATCGTCGCGCCGTCGTTGTCCGTGTCAATGCCCCCCATAATGAAATGCTGACCGGGTTGAATTGGAATCGGTTTTTCGATAGGATCAATCCCGAGAAAACTGAGACAAATGTCGCGAATACCCGGCAAGCGTTCCAGAATCTTTTCGCGACCAAGATGGCGCAAATCGAGATAGACGCTACCACCCCCATCGGGCAAGCCGCGCCCTTCGTTGATTTCGGTTTGAATCGAACGCGACACAATGTCGCGCGGCGCCAGTTCCATCGCCTTGGGCGCATAGCGTTGCATAAAGCGTTCGCCATCTTTGTTGATGAGATAGCCACCCTCGCCGCGCGCGCCTTCGGTCATCAAAATATTCGTACCGATAATCGTCGTGGGATGGAATTGCACAAACTCCATATCCTTGAGCGGAATGCCGGCGCGATACGCGATAGCGAGCGCGAAACCGGTGGACTGCATCGCGTTGGAGGTGCGTTTGTAGATACGTCCCGCGCCGCCCGTCGCAAAGATGACCGCATCTGCCGCAAACGCGCCGATGTCGCCGGTCTGCAAGTTGAGCGCGACGATGCCGTGACTGCGCGCGCCATCGCTTGCCAGCGCGAGCGCTGCCCATTCGTTGTACACCTTGATGCGATGCTTGACGGCTTGCTCGTTCAGCGTGTGCAAAATGTACAGCCCGGTTTTGTCGGCGGCGTAGCAGGTGCGCGGATAGCCCGCGCCGCCAAACGGTCGCTGCGCGATTTTGCCTTCGGGAGTGCGACTGAACGGTACGCCCCAGTGTTCCAGTTCATAGATGCGCGCGACCCCCTCGGTGGTGAGAATTTCCGCGCTATCTTGATCGGCGAGAAAGTCCGCGCCCTTGATGGTATCGTACGCGTGTTTTGCCGGCGAATCGTCTTGACATTCGGGCATATTCGCCAGCGCGGCATTGATACCACCCTGCGCCGCGCCCGAATGCGAACGCACCGGATACAACAGTGAAAGTACCGCGGTATCCACGCCCAGCATCGCGCACTCGACAGCCGCCCGCAAGCCCGCCAGACCACCGCCAATAATCAGGACTTGATGTTTCTGCATACGGTTTACCCCTCTCTCACTGGATAAAGAACGTCAGCGCGTACGCTCCCCACAGCAAAAATGCCAGTCCTATCAGGAACAGCGTCAAGGTAATTGCGCGCCGTTTTCCCTCATCCACCACAAAATCAAAGAGGATATTGCGAACCCCGTTGAATGCGTGATACAATCCTGTCGCCAACAAACCACTATCCACGATGAGATACAATACACTCTTAAAGCGCGCCGTAACACCAAGAAAATTGATGTTCAAGTTCTCTGGGACATAGTGGAGCACTACCATGTGCGTACCCAAGAACACGACCAGCAGAACAGCGGTGATGCGTTGCCAGATCCATGCCCACACGCCCTGGGGTTGAACAGTTGTTGGGATCATAAGGTTCTCCTGTAGATGCGTGATACGTGATGCGTAATGCGTATTCACATTCTACATTGCGCACCTCACACCAAAATATGCGGCAAGGCAATCGCAAAGCCAATGACGAACAGGACAAGCGCAATGAACATCAGTACGACGAAAATCACTTTTTGATGCTTGACGCCGTATCCCAGATCGAACAACACGATGCGCAGCCCGTTCAAACCGTGAATCAAAACTACCGCCAGTAGTCCCATTTCAAACAGGACAAACAATGGTGCTTTGAGAAATTTCATCGCGTCGTTAAAAGTACTCGCCCCGCCAACCACCGTTGAAATGACCAAAATGTGGATGGGCAGATAGATCGCCAGGGCTAATCCCGTGAGCCGATGCAGCCAGAACGCCCACATCCCCAGCCCGCGACCGGGATAAACGTTGTGTTTGGTCAATCGCATATTCCCTCCCTTGAAAAAATGACCGCCGACGGACGACCGCCGCCCTTGAACGCGAAAAGACGCGAAAGGATTTTTCATCCGTCGTGACGGCAATTGAGCGCTATGAACAACTTGACACTAGCCCACTAATACACGCTCGATCCCACAATACACGCGCATCTCGTCGCGTTGCAAATAGCCAATCAGAGTAACGTTCCACGCGCGCGCCAGTTCCAGCGCGAGTGAAGTCGGCGAGGTGCGTGAAACAACGATGGGCACACGCATCCTGGCGGCTTTGATCAACATCTCCGACGAAATGCGTCCGGTCGAAAGCAAGATGTGATCGTGCGTTTCGATTCCGCGCAACAAACAATCGCCGCGAATCTTGTCCAGCGTGTTGTGCCGCCCCACATCCTCGGCAAGCGAAACGATGCTTTCGCCGTCGGTCAGCGCGGAGGTATGCACGCCACGCGTCGTGCGATACAGGCGCGCCCGCGCGTACAGCGCGTCCATCATTGCAAAGAGTTGCGTCGCGCGCACGGTGCGCGCGGATTCCAGTGGTGCTTGTTGGGACGACAAATCGCTGAAGGTGACGCCGCCACCACAGCCGCTCGTTAAAACGCGATGCGTCGGCGCGCGAAAATCGTCGCGCGTCAGCCGCACGTGAATCGTCCCGATATTTTCCTCGCACACCGGCATCGCGCGCGTCTCGTGGATGCCGAGTGCGGGGATGAGCCAGTACGCGCGATCCGCTTGCTCGTACACGCGCAGCGACGCTACCTCGTTCAAGCCGGCAATCAAATCCTCGGCGAGAAGAAAGCCCAGCGCGAGATGATGCAGGTGACACGGCGTCGCCATAAACGTCACAACTTCAATATCGTTCACAAACAACACCCACCGGCTCTCGCCGATGATGGCACCCGTCACCTCATCCGCGCTCGTCTTCGTCACGCGGTAATAGCGCGTCGTCGCTTGCTCTTCGAACATACGGCGTTAGGTAGTCGGGTAGTCCTGTAGTCGGGTAGTCGGGTAGTCCCGTAGTCACAATTGACTATTCGACTATGCGACTATTTGACTACAAGACTAACTGACTAAACGACTATTCGACTACAACCGCATTAAACTTGCACACATCCAGACAAATCCCACAGCGTTCACACAAATTGGGATTGATGACGTGTAATTGCTTCTTCTCGCCGGTGATGGCGTGGGTGGGACAGTTGCGTGCGCAGACCATACAACCGGTGCACGTTTCGATGATGCGATAGGTGATGAGGCCCTTGCACACTTTGGCGGGACATTTCTTGTCGCGAATGTGCGCTTCGTACTCCTCGCGAAAATATTTGATTGTTGTCAAGACGGGATTGGGCGCGCCTTGACCCAGTCCGCACAAACTTCCGGCAACGATGAACCTGGACAAATTTTCCAGGCGTTCGATGTCGCCCTCTTCGCCTTCGCCTTTGCAAATCTTTTCGAGAATTTCGAGAATGCGTCGTGTGCCGATGCGGCACGGCACACATTTGCCGCATGATTCGTCTTGGGTGAACTCCATAAAAAAGCGCGCAATGTCCACCATACACGTCGTGTCGTCCATCACGACCAGACCACCCGACCCCATAATCGAGCCGAGCGCGCCGAGAGTTTCGTAATCAATCGGCGTGTCTAAAAATTGTTCGGGAATACACCCACCCATCGGTCCGCCGGTTTGAATCGCTTTGAACTTACGTCCGTCCTTGATGCCACCCGCCACATCGAAGACAATCTCGCCCAGGGTGATGCCGAGGGGCACTTCGATCAACCCCGTGCGCACGACATCGCCGGCAAGCGTGAAGGTTTTGGTGCCTTTGCTCTTTTCGGTACCGATGGTACGAAACCACGCTGCACCGCGTCGAATGATGTTGGGAATGTTCGCCAACGTCTCGACGTTGTTAATGATGGTAGGCTTGCCCCACAGCCCCGCAATCGCTGGGAACGGTGGACGCGGCCGTGGCTCTCCACGCCGACCTTCGATGGAGGCCATCAACGCGGTCTCTTCGCCACAGACGAACGCACCAGCGCCAATCCGTAATTCGATGTCAAAGTCAAAGCCACTGCCTAAAATATCTTTGCCGAGGAATCCCAGCGCGCGTGCCTGTTGAATCGCGATGCGAATCGTGCGTACGGCAATAGGATATTCCGCGCGGCAATAGATGTACCCCTGCGGCGCGCCGATTGCATAGCCGGCGATGAGCATTCCTTCGAGCACGGCATGCGGATCCCCTTCCAGCAAGCGGCGATTCATAAACGCGCCGGGGTCCCCTTCGTCGGCATTGCAGATGACATACTTGATCTCCGATTTTTGATTAGCCGCAACTTCCCATTTCTTGCCGGTGGGGAAACCTGCACCGCCGCGCCCGCGCAAGCCCGCCGCGGTCACTTCGTCAATCACCTGGCGCGGCGTCATCTGGGACAAGACGTGTGCCAGCGCAGCGTAACCATCATCGGCAATATAATCTTCGATGTTTTCCGGGTCAATCACGCCGCAGCGTGCCATAACGATACGCATCTCTTTGGCAGCGGGCGCGCGCAGTTCTTCGTCCTTGCGCGCTGCGCCGGTGAATTGATATTTTGGCACGATATGACCTCGGAGCAAATGCTCCTGTACAATTTCCACAATCGCTTCGGGAGTGAGCTGGACATACGTCACTCCTTCAGGATAGATGCTGATCTCGGGGCCAACGTGACAATGCCCCAAGCGTAAAGTTTCCAGAACCTCCACTTCGTCGCGCAAGCCGTGGCGCTCCAGTTCACGTGCCAACACGTCTCGAATCTGGTCTGCACCTTTAGCGCGACATTCGGGATCTGTGCAAACAAAAACGTGGGAACGATAGAATTCGTTGGGCATCCACACCTCAAGTACGATAGTTTTCACCAGTGCACCATTGCACTAGGGCGTAATCATCCACTCTTTAATGGGATGGCCACCCATCACATGCACTGTCACAATCGCGCGCGCGCGGTCTGGCGTGACTTTGCCATAGGTGACCTTGTCCTCGCCAAGGTGAACCTCTACAAGCGGTTCATATTCACACAAGCCGATACAACCGGTTTGCAAGACCAGGACGTCGCGGATTTGGTTTTGTTTGATCGTCTCGAGAATGGCTTTCATCGTATCGCGTGCGCCGACGGTGAGACCACAGGTACCCATCGCCACCGTGATACGCGCGCGCGCAGCGGGGTGGCGGATCGCGCGCTTGCGCAGCGCTTCCTCTTTGAGCCGTTTTAGGTCTTCCAGCGACTTGATAGGCATACCCGCCTCCTCTCTCATTTTCAGTCTGGGAAAAGTAGGATGTACCATCTGGCGCACGCTATACCTTCTCGTATTTCCGCAACACCGAAACGATTTTGTCCGGCGTATTGCGCCCATGCACATTGTCGTCAATCAATATCGCCGGGGCTTGTGAACATGCTCCGATACAGCGGCAGGCCTCGATGGTGAATTTACGATCGGCGGTTGTCTCACCCAGTTTCACACCAAGAACCTGCTGTACTTTTTCGATCAATTTTTCCGCGCCACTGACGTAACACGCTGTACCTAAACAAAAAGCAACTCGATGCTTGCCGCGCGGTTTCATTGTAAAGAACGAATAGAATGTAACGACGCCGTACACATCCTTCAGCGGCACGCGCAATTTTTCTGCGATATAATTTTGCATCGGCCTGGAGATATAACCGATGTGTGCTTGAATTTCGTTAAGAATAACCATCGTTGCGCCAGGCCTGGCACGATGTTGGGCAATGATCGCATCAATTTGCGCACGCTGTTCGGGCACCATCAGCGGGTCGTCTTCCGTCGGTTTCAACGCCTCGGCTAAAGGAACATCACGCAAATCTCGTAATCGCATGGATGATCTCCTGAATCGAAGAAATACGAGCGTAAAACATCGGCACCTTACCTGTCTATGACCGAAAGGCCACGCGCACGGGGAAGCCGGGGGACGGCTGGCAGATACACACAATCCGGGGAAAATATTCAGAACAGAACAATGGCACGCGCGGGGTAAAGCGCGATACGCCACACCAGTTACAAACGCCTGTTTGTTCAAGCCACATTGCTTGCCCTCTACTGAGCGCCATTGTACACGCTATTTTAGTTTGAACAAGTCTGAATCGAGTCCAAATGTGGTCAAAGCGCGGTGCATCTGTGCACAGCAGCACACGATGCACGGTGTGCATACGCGACGCGGTCACAAACTTTTGTAACCGTTCAGCCTATCTGTCATTGCAAAGTGAAAGCAGGGACAGAGCCAGAGCAGGCGAAAGTGCCGCCTCCGGCATGCCGCACTGTTGCGTTCAGGATGCGGAGCAATCAGCACGGTCTGATGAACAAGACGCGCAAGCCAACACAGGGCTTGCGCGTCTTGCTGTTTACTTGTGATGCTACTTGAGCAACAAATCGAATGTACGCGCGAACTCGGCATAGTCGAGCGAACTGACATTCAAGCGGCGACCGTTGAGGATAAAGGTGGGGGTGCCGGTCAACCCCAGGCGTTGCGCTTCATTCCCATCGGCTTGCACCGCCGCGTTGTACTTGTTCGCGTCCAGACAGGCATCGAACCTGGCGGTATCGAGTTGAATGTCCGCCGCGTATTTCTTGAGATTGGCTCTGGTGAGTGAGTTGCGTCCGCCGGGCGATTCGGCTACAATTTTGTTGTGATAGTCCCAAAAGCGACCCTGTTCGTTCGCGCATTCGGTAGCATTGGCTGCCCACAGGGACTCGCCATTGGGATCAACCACGAGAAAGTGTTTGTAGGTGACCTTGACCTTGCCGGTTTTGACGTACGCCTCATCTATCCGACGCTCCGCGTCGGCAGCGAAAAGCACGCAGTACGGTCACTTGAAATCGGAAAAGACGACCAACTCTAATTTCGCGTTCGGATCGCCCTTGGTTTTGCCGGCCGAAGTCACACCAGAGGGAGAATACGGCGCAGGCTGGGGCGTTTGCAGCGTGAACAACACGACCACGCCGACCACCACAACTACACCAATACCTATCGCAATCAACCAATCGGGCAAACGACGCGCGGAGGTCTGGGGCTTGGCTTTGGGATCTGTGCGTCGCGGTGACATATGCACTTCCTCTCTAAAAAATTTGTTTCATTATCCCAGAAAAACAGTTTTTGTCAATTGACTTGGAGGCGTTTACCTTGTATACTTGCTGCCACCAAGGAGCGCGTGATGGATGATTTAATCGAACTGCAGGAAAAACCGTCTCTCGAAGGTACGGTAATGATTGCAGGATGGCGTCAATGGGCAGATGGTGGCGCCGTTTCATCGGAACTGCCGCGCTATTTAATCGAGCACACGCAGGCACGCCACATTGGTACGCTCCACTCGGATCCGTTCTACATCTTTCAGGTGCCGGGGACACACGCCCTGTTCCGTCCCGAAATCAAACTGGAAAACGGTTATCGAACGGAACTGCGCGAAAAGCATAACGACATTTACCTTGCCGAAAACAACGGCAGGCCGCTGGTCATCTTTCTGGGGGATGAACCGCAACTCAACGTGGCGCGTTACAGTCGTGCCTTTTTCGATGTCGCGCGCGCGCTGGACGTGCGGCGCATCGTCACTGTTGGCGGAGTGTACGGTCACGTGCCCCACGACAAGGATCGCGAAATTTCGTGCACCTATAGTCTGCCGCGCCTGAAGGACGAACTGACCGATTACGCCGTCACCTTTTCCAATTACGAAGGCGGGGTGAGCATCGGTTCGTACCTGCTCGAGCGCGCCGAAAAGTTGGGGATGGAGTACATCGTCTTTTACGCCATTGTGCCGATGTTCGATTTAACTCAACTTTCACCTTTGCTGCAAACGCTTGTGATCGAACAGGATTACAAAGCGTGGTACGATGTGATGCGCCGCGTGAATCATCTCTTGCAACTGGGTCTCGATTTGTCCGACCTGGAACAAGCCAGTCGCCAACTGATTGCTTCCTTCGACGCAAAAATTGACGAGTTGGAAAAAGCCCTGCCACAGGTCAATATCCGTGCCCATCTCAAAAAACTCACCGAGAATTTTGTCGAGCCGTTGTTTACGCCGCTCGACGATGTCTGGAAAAAGGGATTGAGTGATTTAATCAAGGACCTGTGAACGAGGCACAATCCGGATGCTGCTCTTTTTCCTCGCTCTGGCGTTTGCTGCAGGTATTGTCGTTGCCACGCATACGGCGTTACCGCTGGCGGTGTGGCTCTGGTGGTTGATCGTCCCGCTGGGTTTGTGGTTCATCTGGCGCAATGACGCGCGGTTGCGTCGAGTGCACCTGCTTCTCCTAGTTTTTGTACTTGCCGCGCTGCGATACACCCTCGCCTTACCACGTTTCGACGAACACGCGCTCGCCACCTACAACGATCGCGGCACAATGTTGATTGTGGGTACTGTCGCGGGCTATCCCGATGTGCGCGATCACTGGACGAACGTGCGTTTCAACGTCACGCGGCTCCGCCTCGAAAACGTGTGGCATCAGGTATCGGGCACGGCTTTGTTGCAATTGCCTCGCACGACCGAAGTACGCTACGGCGACCAGTTGCAAATTCTCGGTGAGCCGACCACCCCGCCCGATTTTGACACTTTTTCGTATCGCGAGTTTCTGGCGCGTCAGGACATTCATTCGATTATCCGCAGTTACGGCACGGTCAAGATTCTGGCGCGCGATCAGGGCGACCCGTTCTTCACTTTTATCTACGCGTTGCGTACGCACGCGCTTGCGACGATTCACTCACTCTTCCCTGAACCGACCGCAGCGCTCCTCGCGGGCATCTTGCTCGGCATCGAATCGGGGATTGCGCGCGAGGTGCGCGACGCGTTCAACGCGACGAACACCTCGCACATCATTGCCATCTCGGGGTTCAACATCACGATTATCGCCGGAATGCTTGCCGCGCTGGCGCGGCGCGTCGTGGGACCCCAGCGCGCGACGTTCATTGTGATTCTGGGACTGGGTGTGTACACACTCCTCGTCGGCGCCGCGCCGTCGGTGGTGCGCGCGGCACTGATGGGTTCGCTGAGCGTCCTCGCGCTGCACTATCACCGTCAAAACGATGCGCTCAACGCGCTCGGCGCGGCGGCACTCGTGATGCTTGCTCTCCATCCGTTCTCGCTGTACGATGTGGGCTTTCAACTGAGTTTTCTCGCCACGCTCGGATTGATTTTGTACGTTCAACCTCTCGGTACAGCGTTCGAAAATTTTCTCGCGCGTTTCACGACCTCCACGCGCGCCAGACAAATCGCAGGCGCGCTGAATGATTCATTTATCGTCACACTCGCTGCGCAAATCACAACGACGCCACTCATCGTGTTTGCCTTTCACCGCCTTTCGCTGGTGGGCTTGCTCACCAACCTGCTCATCCTGCCGGTGCAACCCGCTGTGCTGATCGGCGGTGGGCTGGCAACTCTCGCGGGGATGATGCTTCCACCGCTGGGTCAAGTGATTGCGTGGATCGTGTGGGCATTTCCGGCGTTCACGATCGCAGTCGTGCAATTCACCGCGCAGTTGCCGTTCAGTTCCGTTGAGATCGGACGCTGGGATGTCGCGATGCTTGTGGCGTACTATGTCGCGCTGTTCGGCTTGACGCGCCTCGGCTGGCAAACGATTCGCGTGCACCTCGCGGCGCGTCCCGCGCTCGCGCTCGGCAGCGCGCTGGTCGCAGGTGTGTGGACGTGGAACGTCGCGCTCACAGCGCCAGATGGCAAAACCCATCTGATTTTTCTCGAAGGTGGCACAACGCTGGTGCAATCGTCGCGCGGCGCGCGCATAGTGATTGACGGCGGCGCCGCACCCAGCACAATGCTTGCCGCTCTGGGGCAGCGGATGCCGTTCTGGGAACGCACGATTGATCTGCTGGTATTGACCGATGCACACGATGATAACTTGCCAGCACTTTGGGCGATTCTCGAACGCTACCACGTGCGGCACATCGTTCAGGTACGCGAACCCGTCAAGCCAACGCTTGCCTATACCCGCTGGCGCGATCTCATCGCGAGCCGACACGTCGCGAGGAGTGAGGCGCAACGCGGTATGCAGATTCAGGTCGAGCACGATCAGGCGCTGGAGATTGTGTGGACGCGCGACGAGCCGCCAATGGCAGTGGTGCGCTGGCGCGCCGGGCATCTGGCGTTTTTGTTCGCCTCCCACGCGCGCGTCGAGGATCAACACGCGCTCCTCCAGTTG
Source organism: Anaerolineae bacterium (assembly GCA_034435315.1). GTDB lineage: Bacteria > Chloroflexota > Anaerolineae > UBA4142 > UBA4142 > VGOB01. The sequence goes on from DAOTYB010000208.1 coordinate 20,135, forward strand.
GGTGACGATCTGAGCAATAGCGTACTGCTTGCGCCGCGCCAGGTCATCCACGACTTTGCGGACGCGGTGGACCCGCGCTTTGTGCTGTTCCTCAGACAGACCGCGCGCGAGCAACCCACCCCCGATACGCTCGCGGCACTCGCGCGCGCAACGGTTGTCTTCCCACGCCCGCGCGGCAAAATCGAAATAACGGTCACAGGAAATCACTTGCACATCCGCTAATCTTTTGCGCTGGCTGGCAAGTTGGTGTAAAATTGACAGCGTAACACTCGACGTTACTCTATCGAAAAGAGGAGTAATTACTCTGCCGTGCTGTCCATCACGAAAAGCCCCACCCCCTTGCCC
>DAOTYB010000209.1:0-3910 GCA_034435315.1 Anaerolineae bacterium
GTGGATAGTGGACAGTGGATAGTGGACAGTGGATAATGGATAGTGGATAGTGGATAGTGGACAGTGGACAGTGGATAGTGGATAGTGGATAGTGGATAGTGGACAGTGGACAGTGGATAGTGGATAGTGGATAGTGGATAGTGGGTAGTAGAAACTGATCACCAATCACTAACCACTGACCACTAATCACTAACCACTAATCACTAACCACTAACCACTAACCACTGATCAACGGAGGAAAAAATGCCCAAAGTAAGCGCAAACGGAATCAACATCTACTATGAAATTCACGGCGCGGGCGAACCACTCGTGCTGATTGCCGGGCTGGGGTACAGTTCGTGGATGTGGCACAAGATGGTGCCGGGCCTGGCAAAACATTTTCAGGTCATCACGTTCGACAATCGCGGCGTGGGCGAAACCGATAAGCCCGCGGGACCGTACACCGCGCAACTGCTCGCGGACGATACCGCCGGCTTGTTGAACGCACTCGGTATCAAGCGCGCGGCGATTCTGGGACACTCGATGGGTGGATTTGTCGCGCAGGCGTTCGCGCTCACGTATCCCGCGATGGTCAGCAAACTCATTCTCTCCGCGACGAACTTTGGCGGACCGCGCGCGATTCCCGTAACGCCGGAGGCGCTCGCCGTGCTGACCGATATGACATCGGATCCGATCGAACGGCTCAAGCGCGGCATCCTCATCAGTTGCGCGCCCGGCTTCGGCGACGCGCATCCTGAGATCGTGCAAGAGTGGCTCGACTTTCGCATCAAGCATCCGATTGATCCTGCCGCGTATCAAGCGCAGATGGCAATCGGCCTGGCACTGATGGCGGAAGAGGCGTGCTTTGAGCACAAACTCAAGAACATTACCGCGCCGACGCTGATTCTGTTCGGCGAACACGACAAGGTTGTACCACCCGGCAACGCCGAGTTGCTGGCGAAACAAATTCCGAACAGCACGATTCGCATCCTGCCGAACGCCGGACATTTTTACCCGTTCGATGCAACCGATGCAGCAGTCGCCGCGATCGTCGAGTTTCTCAAATGAGTACGCCGTTCGCTCAACACATCACCTTCCTGACCACGCGCGATCTCGCGCGCACCGGCGATTTCTACGAGCGCGTACTCGGCTTGCCACTCGCACGCGATCAGGGGGATTGCCGTATCTATCGCGTCAGCGCAAACGCGTTCATCGGTTTTTGCGAGCGCGCGAGCACGCCCGAACCGCGTGGCGTGATTCTCACACTCGTCAGCGACGAGGTGGATGCGTGGTATCAGCGATTGAGCGCGCAAGGCATTGTCTTCGACCAGCCACCGACGTACAATCCGCGCTATCGCATCTATCACTGCTTTCTGCGCGATCCCAACGGCTATGTGATCGAGATTCAACGATTCGATGAACCATTGACAAGCGAATGACAGACAAACCCACCATCGTTCCAGACAAATCGGGAATCGTGCTCGTCGAAAATGGCACGCGCCAAATTTACTGGGAGTATTTCGGCAAAGGCGAACGCGAAGTTGTTGTGTTGTTGAACGGCGTCGGGATGATGACGCGCAACTGGTATCGCATCCTGCCCAACATCCATCCCGATTACGATGTGCTACTCTACGATTATTTCGGCCAAGGCGGATCGTCGCAAGAGGACGAGCCGTACTACATCCACAAATTCGCCGAATACTTGATTGTGATTCTCGACGAACTGGGCATCGAAAAAATTCATTCGATTGGCGTCTCGTACGGTGGATTCATCGGCGCAGAGCTGGGACGATTGTATCAACATCGTTTGCACACATTGACACTTTCGGGCATCCTGCTCACACGCGAGACACTCTTTCAGATGTATCAGGATTTGTCGTTGCGATTCTATCGCGCGCCCGATCCCGCGCTGGACATTTACACGCAATACCTGTACGAAAAAATCTTCGGCGAAGAATTCGCGCGACAGATTTACGGTCCGACGATGGAAAAGATGCGGCTCAATTTCTACGAGCGCTACAAGGACAAAAAGCATTGCCTGATTCGTTTGACCGAGGCGCAAAATCCGTTCTTTGAAAATATTGACCGCGATCCGAACGCGTATCGCAACATTCAAACGCCGGTGCTGATTCTGACCGGCGATCAGGATCGCGCGATTCCGCCCTGGCAACAGGTGAAACTGCTCGACATTCTCCCGAACAGTCGGCAAATCATGATTCCGGGGAGTGGACACTTGACGTATCTGGAAAAGCCGGAGATTTTTTGGGGCACAGTGAAAAAATTTCTCGCGGCAAAGACGATTCATTTCGATTGACGATGCGCTACGCTCAAATCATTTCCACCGGTCGTTACATCCCGGAAAAAATCATCACGAACCAGGACCTGAACCGAATCCTCGGCGAGGAAGTGGATACGTGGCTCATCGAGAATGTCGGCATTCGCGAACGCCACGTGATGGCGGACGATGAGACCACGTCGGATTTGATCGTGCGCGCGGCACGCCAGGCGATGGAGCGCGCGCGCCTCGCGCCCACCGATCTCGATCTCATCCTCATCGCGACCGACACGCCGGATTACATCAGCCCGGCAACCGCGTCGGTTGTGCAAGCCAAACTCGGCGCGACGAATGCCGGCACGTACGACATCAATTGCGCGTGCGCGGCGTGGGTGACCGCGCTCGACCTTGCCGCGCGCTACATCGCCACCGACGCGGACTATCGCAACATTCTGGTCGCGGGCGGGTACGGAATGACCAAATTTCTCGATTGGCACGACAAGTACACTGCCACACTTTTCGCCGATGGCGCGGGCGCGGTCATCGTGCGCGCCGGCGATGCGCCGGGGTATCTTGCTGGCAAACTCGTTGCGCGCGGCGAGTATCACGACGCGCTCGGCATCTACACCGGCGGCACGTATCGCCCCGCGACGCCGGAGGTCATTGCGCAACTCGGCAAGCCGCGCGTGCAATTCGTCAAGAAATTCCCCAAGACTTTTAATTCTGATAACTGGCCTCCTCTCGTGCGTGCTGTGGTTGCCAAAGCCGGACTTACGCTCGACGACATCGCCTTCTTTCTGTTCACCCAACTCAATCTCCGCACCATCGAACTCGTGATGCAAAACCTGGGTCAGCCAATGAGCAAGACACACTGGATTATGGACAAGTGGGGCTATCTCGGCTCCGCGTGCATCCCGGTCGCACTGGACGATGCGATTGAACGCGGCATTGGTCCCAAGCCCGGCGACAACGTGGTGTTTTGTGCGACGGGTGGTGGTATGGCAATGGCGGCGTGTGTTTTCAAGTGGTTAGTGATTAGTGGTTAGTGGTTAGTAGAAACTGATCACTATCCACTAACCACTGACCACTAACCACTGACCACTAGCCACTGACCACTAGCCACTATAAAATCAGGAGGGACAAATGGCAACCACCATCAAGAGTTACCGTGAACTTAAAGTGTGGCAAAAGGGAATCGAGTTGGTCAAGCAAGTGTAGCATTGACGCGTAAATTTCCAAAGTATGAAACATTTGGGTTGGCGGATCAATTGCGGCGTTCAGCGGTATCCATCCCCTCCAACATCGCCGAAGGGCAAGCGCGACAACACACCGGCGAGTTTCGTCAATTTTTGTACACAGCGCTCGGTTCTGCGGCAGAGGTGGATACGCAGATCGTCATTGCATTTGAGTTGGGCTATATTACCGAGCAGGAAGCAAAAGACATCGAACAACGGGTTATCGAATTGCAAAAGATGATTCACAGTCTGATCAACCATCTACCTGATTAGTGGACAATGGACAGTGGATAGTGGATAGTGGATAGTGATCAGAAAATCTAACCACTAGCCACTAACCACTAGCCACTAACCACTAACCACTATAGTGGTTAGTGGTTAGTGGCTAGTGGTTAGTGGCTAGTGGTTAGATTTTCTGATC
>DAOTYB010000210.1:0-2055 GCA_034435315.1 Anaerolineae bacterium
CAACGGGGAGGGGGCAGGGGGTGGGGCTATGCGTTTGCAAAAGTGCAAAAGGTGGGCTGAGAAGCTTGCCCTCAAACTGAAATACACCCCACCACAGTCTGGATGTTGAGTACTAGTCAGTTCTGTGGTATGATATGGGAGAGAAAAAATTGAATCAAGATTTTCGATTGCCGATTTATGATTCTCTGATTCTGTGGTATGATAGACGGCAAAATAGCAATGAGATAAAGATGCCAGACATCGTCACATCTAAAAACGGCAAATCCATTCGCCTGACCGACGAACGCTGGGCGCACATCGCCGAAGAACACAACGAACTTGCGGGATGGCGTTACAGCGTTCTCGAAACGATTACCGAACCGACGCGCATCTTGGCTGGCAATGCAGGCGAACTCTTGGCTGTACGCGAGGTCGAAACGGGCAAATGGTTGGTTGTGGTTTACCGTGGAGGAGGCAACTATGGCCGTAATGGAATATCAAACGTATCTCAAGCTTCTGCCCCAAGTCAAAGAATCACCGCAAAAGACGGTGTGGGTTTCTTACGATGCCGAAGCCGATACCTTGTATGTCAATTTCAAAAAGCCAAGCCATGCGACGGATAGCGAACTCACTGACGATGATGTGATCGTGCGTTACGAAGGCAAAGCAGTTGTCGGCTACACGATTCTGCATGCGAGCAAGCGCTGAGATTGCGGATTGCCGATTTTCGATTACTATACCTGAAGAAAGAGGGCACGATGAAACGCGTACACATCATTACCCGCGCTTGTCCGTTTGTTTCGGTGCTGTCCGTTGTAATCTTCCTTGCCGCCTGCATACCCGCCGCGATGTCACTGCGCGCGCTGAGAATGGGACGCGGATGAGACGAGGATGTTTATCTTGCGCTTGGACAGACCAATGAAGGAAGATATGTGGCAGTGCTATTCATCTACAAATTGACGCGAGAAGTATTGATTTTGAGCGCCAGAGAGATATGGCGCCGAAGGAGCGTAAACAGTATGGCAAAAAATAAAATCAAACCGATGCCCAAACAACGTTCACTCCGCGAGACCATCGAGTTCTTCGAGACGCACGATCTGGGCGATTACCTGGACGCAATGCCCGAGGCGCATTTCGACATTGACCTCAAGCGCAGAACACACGTCATCGCGCTGGACGAAGATGTGGCAGACAAGGTAACTGAAATTGCGCGGGCAAAGCACGTACCGTCCCAAACGCTCATCAACGCGTGGTTGAGAGAAAAAATCTCGGAGCAAGCAAAAGCGATGCCGTAACCACCGACGGAAATTTCCGATTTGCGATTGCCGATTTTCGATTTCCATGCCTGAAGGAGAACATGATGAAACGCGTACACATCATTGCCCGCGCTTGTCCGTTTGTTTCGGTGTTGTCCGTTGTTATCCTCCTTGCCGCCTGCGCACCCGCGCCTACTGCGACAGTGTTGCCTGCACACTGACTCGCGAATCCAAATTCGCGATCTTGTGACTCGTCGGAGGAAACATGATTCGGACACTCTCCGAACTTGTAACACACTACGAGACATTTCTACGGACAACAGCAAATCACAACACCTACAGAAATCATGACAGACAACTCGCAAATGGAGTCCGAATGAAGCTCTCACCACGTTTGCTACTCATTGCATTCGCCGCCGAATAAATTCGGCGGCTACACAGGTTGAAATCGGCTCAAGCCGATTGCCTTTGCGCCAGCCCGATTCATCGGGCTTTCACTTGCTCAGCCGTGCGATTTGATCGCACGGCGCTGGAGTTGAAATGCAAACCACTCGCCATTTGATTCTCATCGCCATCGCCGCGCTGCTCCTCCTCTGCCTCTGCGGCGTGCTTTTTCAATTCACCGAACTCGACGCGCCCGTAACGAGCGCGCTACGCGGCATCACGCCGTCCGGCGTGAAAGATGTGCTGCGCCCACTGCGCGCGCCACAGGTGCTTGCGTTCGGTCCCGCGTTCAACGCAAAAGACGTCGCGCCGACCGCGCCCATCACAATCACGTTCTTGACGCCGATGACCGCAAACGACGCCGCCATCCAAATCT
>DAOTYB010000211.1:0-6547 GCA_034435315.1 Anaerolineae bacterium
TACCAAAGACGAATTTGCCGATCTGGCAATGGAAATTGCATGTGGGTTGCACAATTTCAGAACGGAACGCCGCTCGCACCAGAGAAAGGCAATTCCTTATTTCCGATAATGTCTACTTATTGTGAAATGCGCTTCCATCAAGGAAAAACAAAATGAAGATACTCGTTTTGGGAACTGGCTTGCAAGGGCGTGCTGCTCTGTACGATTTAATGCATAGTCCATGTGTTACTCACATCATTGCTGCCGATGTCAATACGCATGCGCTGGAACAATGGTTAGCTCAGCTGCCTCGCGACAAAATCCAAGTCGTTCAAGTGGATGCGCGCGATGAATCACAGGTAGCCCGGTTGATGCAACAAGTAGATGCGGTCATTGTGCTACTGCCCACCACGTTTCATGTGGCAATGGCACGTCTGGCAATAGCAAATGGCATTCACCTGATCAATTCATCGTACGCGCCACCAGAATTTCAAGAGATTGGTCACCAGGCTGCCAGCCGCGGTTTAGCGATCCTGCCAGAGTTCGGTTTAGACCCTGGCATTGATCTTGTTCTAGCAGGACATACGATCCGCCAGTTCGACACAGTATACCAGTTCTACAGTTACGGTGCGGGTTTTCCTGAACCATCCGCTGCAAACAATCCCCTCCGTTACAAAATCTCCTGGACCTTCGATGGTGTACTCAAAGCCTATCGTCGTGATGCGCGGGTTGTACGAGACGGTCAAATCGTTGATATTCCAGGGAGAGAGATTTTCGCTCCAACCAACATTCATAGTGTTGAGACAGAATGGGGTACACTCGAAGCGTATCCTAACGGTGATGTGGTGCCATATCTTCAGGCGCTGGGTATCTTGACAACCGTGCGTCAAGCTGGTCGCTTTGCTCTGCGCTACTCTGGACACTGTGCCTTTTGGTATGTGATGGCACAGTTGGGCTTTTTAGAAGAGACGCCTCGGATTGCGGGCTTGGCACCGCGCGACTTTGTCCGCCTACTTTTGGAGCCCCAACTACAATTTGCTGATGACGAACGAGATATTGCGCTGGTGCGGGTTGATGTGCGAGGCATCAAAGACGGACGTCCCCGACATCTGGTCTATCAGGTTGTGGATCGGCGCGATGTACAGACGGGCTTGATGGCGATGAATCGAACCGTTGGCTATACATGTAGTATCGGTGCGCAGATGATTTGGCGTGGCGACATTCAAAAGCGTGGTCTGCTGTCACCAATCACCGATATTCCAGTGGAGATCTTCTTTAACGAGTTGCGCCAACGCGGTATTACTGTTCAGCACTCCGAAGATGAAACTTACAGTGCTTGACTAAGTTTGACAAATGCAGAAAATAAGAAGCAGTACCTTCAGAAACCAGGTCAAGCCTTCACGGCGTCTATGGGATACGGTGGAGGCAATAAAGCAAAAAACCTGGTTTCTGTCATCGTGCAGGCCATACGTTCAGTCGGAAACGAACCTTGCTGGCGGTTGGCAATATCGTCCGTCTGCAAGGATATTTGCTTGAGGAGAACCAAAGATGAGTAAAAAGATTGCAGTGATCGGTGCGGGAAACGGCGGTACGGCAATTGCCGGTGACCTCACCCTGGCAGGACATGAATGTCGTATCTTTGAGTTTGAAGAGTGGGCTGAGAATGTGCATGCCATCAACGCTCAAGGTGGCATCAAGGTCACAGGTGTTGCCCACACGGGTTTTGCCCATGTGGCGCTTGCCACTACCGATTTGCGTGCAGCGGTAGATGGGGCAGAGTTGATTATGGTAGCGACTCAAGCCCTCACCCACAAGCGCGTCGCTGAGGCACTGGCACCACTGGTAACGGCAGGGCAGGTGATCATCCTGTGGCCTGGGTCGGGAGGTACACTGGAGATGCGTCGGATCTTTGACAAAAAACGCGTCAAGGCGGATGTGCTTCTCGCCGAAGCCGCGACGTTACCGTATTGTTGCCGTCGGCTTGAAGGACCGGGAACGGTGAACATTCATCGTATTGATGGTCCGCACAACTATATCGCGGCGCTACCTGCCACACGCACACCTGAGGTGATGCAAGCGCTCCAGGGCGTATACGATACCGTTGTGCCAGCCCGAAGTATTCTGGAACCAGCCCTGTACAACCCAAATATCATTGTGCATCCTGCTGGAACGCTCTTCAATATGGGACGAATTGAATTTAGTCGTGGCGAATTCTGGATGTACAAGGAGGGCATTACGCCTTCGGTCAAAAAGATTATCAACGCGATGGATCGTGAACGTCAAGCGATTATGAAGAAACTGGGCTATCCGCCGAAAACCTACGCCCAGGTCTTCGCGGATCTATTCAATGTGAGCGTCGAAGAATTTGCCCAGGCCTCCAGCAAGGGACCTTTCTCTATGCAAGACCGTTACATTACTGAAGATGTACCGATGGGGGTGACATTGACCGCCGCGCTAGGGCGCAAACTCGGTGTGCCAACACCAACCTATGATGCGATTATTCATATCGCCTCGGTGGTTAATGAGACGGATTACTACAAGATAGGACGCAACCTCAAGAATCTGGGACTAGACACGTGGAGCGCGCGCCAGTTGCAAAGATACGTGATGACAGGTAAACGTCCTTGAGGACCAACATATGTCCAGAAACCTGACTCGATTCGGGCGCGGTGAAACGCTGACCATCATTGTAGATGGTACACCTGTCATAGCGCATCGAGGTGAGACGATTGCTGGTGCTTTGCTTGCCACCGGGCGGCGCGCGTGGCGATACACGCACCATGGACAGCCGCGTGGCTTGTTCTGTGGAATTGGTGTATGTTTCGATTGTCTGGTGACGGTGGACGGTGTTCCTAACGTTCGCGCTTGCCTTACCCTCGTGGCTGAGGGTATGGTTATCCATACGCAGAATGAGACAAGCGATGAGCGAACAAGTTGAAATCGCCATTGTCGGTGCTGGACCAGGTGGCTTGAGTGCAGCGCTTGTGGCAGCGCGCGCCGGCGCCCACGTTCTTTTAATTGATCACTATCGTCAAGTGGGGGGACAATACTTTCGTCAACCAGTCTTGCCCGTGTCCCTCACGACAGCACAGCGTCAAGGGGCTGCACTGCGGCAACAGGTATTGGAGGCTGGCGTAAAGATTTACACCGACACAGTCGTTTGGGGTATATTCCAAGACAGAGTGCTGGGGCTTTATAGCCCGAAAGGTATCACGTATGTTCAGGCACAAGTCATCATTCTCGCCACGGGTGCCTACGATCGTCCCATCGCTTTTCCAGGTTGGACCCTGCCGGGGGTAATGACTGCCGGCGCGGTACAGACGCTGCTCAAAGAACAACGTCTTGTACCAGGACAACGTTTTCTGCTGACTGGTACGGGGCCCCTACAACTCGTCCTAGCGGCAGAACTGGTACGGGCTGGGGCAAAGGTAGTTGCTGTTCTCGAAGCCAATCGTTTTCTTGCGCGCGTGCTCCGTTACACCGATGCGTTATGGGGACAATGGGGACGCCTGGGAGAAGCCAGTCGTAGTTGGCTTACACTGCAGTTACAGCGCGTTCCCTATCGAATGGGCTGGGGTATCGTATCGGTCGAGGGAGCGCGTCAAGTTGAGCGCGCGACTATTGCCCCGTTAGACGCGCAGGGGTATCCTATCGCCGGGCGCGAAGAAAAGTTAGAATGCGATACTGTGGCACTGGGCTATGGCTTTATTCCCTTCAATACGCTCGCGCGTTTGTTGGGTGTCCAACACGTGTGGCGTCCTGAGCTGGGAGGCGAAGTGCCTATTCGTGATGCTCATTTACAAACGACGGTCTCTCAGGTGTACGCAGTAGGTGATTGTGCTGGTATCGGTGGTGCCCGTCTGGCACAGTTGGAAGGACAGGTGGCAGGCTATGCTGCGGCTATTCACTTGGGCTATCGTCCAACAACTGACCTAGCAGCGCTGAACAAGGCAGTGGAACACGAACGACGCTTTCAAAAGATGTACCACGCGTTATTTACACCGCCCCCGGGTGTGTACGCCCTCAGTCACGACGATACGGTGATCTGTCGGTGTGAAGAGATTACCCAGGGGGAAATCCGTCGCGCCATTGCATCTGGTGCACACACCACGAATGAAGTCAAACTACTCACGCGTGCAGGGATGGGCAACTGTCAGGGCCGAATGTGTGCCCATCTGATTGCACGATGGGTCGCCCACGAGACCGGGCGTTCGCTGGAGCAAGTCGGTGGATTGCCACCACGACCGCCACTCGTCCCCATTCCAGTGGCTGATCTGGGGAGGACGCTATGAAACCATCGCGTAAGATGGAAGCGCAGGTGGTTGTGATTGGCGGGGGAATCGTGGGGTGCGCGAGCGCGTACTATCTGGCGCGCCGAGGAATCAAGGTGATCTTGCTTGAAAAAGACATCATTGGTGGTCAAGCCTCGGGACGGAATGGTGGCGGTGTGCGGCAACAATGCCGCGATCGGCGTGAACGTCCTCTGGCAATAGCCAGCGTTAAACTCTGGGAACATCTGTCCTCCGAACTCGGTGTGGATATCGAGTATATGCAAGGGGGCAATATTCGTTTGGCAACAAACGAAGAACGAATGGAAGCACTACGCCGTGAAGGTAACGAGGAACTGGAGGATGGGCTGAATGTTGAGGTATGGGATCGTGATGAACTACGTCGGCGCGCACCTTATCTGGGAGACGTATTCATTGGTGCTAAATATTGTGCCACCGATGGTACCGCCAATCCCATTCTTGCCACCCGCGCGTTGGCTTGGGCTGCCCAACGATATGGCGCTCACATCTACACGCACGCACCAGCACACACAATCCACGTAACCCATGGTCGTGTGGTGGCAGTTGGTGCTCAAGACGGAGCAAACGAAATTCTGATTGAAACTCCCTGGGTCATCAATGCCGCGGGACCCTGGGCACCATTGCTGAGCCAGACCATCGGTGTACCAGTGCCGGTAGAACCTTCGCGTTCAGTCATTGCTATCACTCAGCGACACGCGCCCTTGTTTCGCGAGTTCATTTCATCCCATGATTTGGGCGTGTATGCACGTCAGGCGCGTGCAGGACAGGTGCATGTGGGTGGTACAAACATACCTGCACGCACATTCGAGCAAGACGTGCCAGCAACAGTGATTGAACATCTCGCACGCGGCATTGCCCAGATGGTGCCCGCGTTGAAAAACGCGAATTTTTTGCGCGTGTGGGCTGGCACGCTAGAAATGACTCCGGACAAAATACCTATTCTGGGACCTGTAGATCAAGTTCAGGGGTATCTGCTGGCTACGGGCTTTAGCGGACACGGTTTCTGCCTGGGACCTATCGCAGGCAAACTACTGAGTGAACTCATCGCGGATGGCGCACCATCGCTTTCGCTGCACGCATTTCGTCTTGCAAGATTTTCATCCATCTAAACAGGGAGTTGGTTATGGGCAAAGAATTAACCATTCTGATCGGTAATGAAGAATGCACGGCCGAGATGTTGAACGATGTGGCTCCGCGTATGTGTGAAATCATTGAGCGCGCTCTGCCGCTGGAAGGATTGTTGACACATGCCAAGTTGGTAGATCGCGAAGTCTTTTTCCAGTTACCCTTTTTCATTGACGAAGTGGAAAACCCTAAATGGTCCGAAAAAGGCGATCTGGCATTCTGGAATGGGCGACAATCTCTGTGCATCTTCTACGATGATTGCACTCCCCTTGGTTATACCCCCACCTTCGCACGCGTCACCCAGAACCTGGAAGGCCTGGCGCGCGAAGCGGCGGAGGTATGGGAAAAGCCGGGGAAACGCATCATCATCAAGGCAAAGGAGAAGTGACATGCTTGAACCGATTCTTGAGCAAATCGTTGCGGCACGTCGTTCTATTTGGATGAACGAACCGGCAGATATTGCGCGCTTGCGCACCAAACGAGGAGCGCGCAATCAAGCGGCTACGCCTCTTCTCTATGCTACTGCCAAATTGGGACAACTGGCAGTTTTCCTGAACCATCTACGTCAGGTGTCTCGCCAACATCCTGTGGACCTCCCAACGATGCGAACCATTACTGATTCGTTACTGGAATTCTACGCCAATCAGTATGGTGGTTTTTATGGTCTCACCGATACTGCCCACGTAGTACGGCTGGGACGTGAGGCATTGGCACATGTGCAAACGCTTGACGAGTATGTCACCCTGGTTGGCGAACTAGCCCTGTACGTGAGTCGTATGGACTATTGGGTGGATTTCCTTATCCCTTGGGCAAAGTTCGGACAAGTATGTAACTGACTATAGATCGCACAGGAGAGATCCCTGTTATCTGTCTTGGGCGTCATTTCACATAACCTTTATTTCCATTCGCCTGGTCTAAAACCTTCGCCTTTAGGCGAATGGCTTTAGCAAGGAATTTGATGTATTCGAGTTTAGACTAAAAACGATCGAGGGCAATCCGTAACTTGAACAAATCGCCTATTGGCAGATAATAGAGGTATGTCTACTTCCTCATCTGCCAATGTGCACCTTACCACCCTGAAAACATTTCGCCAATCGGTCTATGAGAGTGGCTTTGGCCATGCACGCGACGCG
>DAOTYB010000212.1:0-7175 GCA_034435315.1 Anaerolineae bacterium
AAAACCCATCAACCGATTTTTGCATCCTTGAGCCGCCGAATTCGATTCGGCGGCTGCAGTGGCAGAAATATACGCCGCTCAGAAACGGCTACAGGGCTTATCTTAAATTGTCTGGGACGGGTTGGTCTTGAGTAGTTTGACATTGGCACGTACCGCGATACAATAGCCACCAGTGATTCGTCGGTGGTCATCCGTCAACGGTCGGGATTCGAAGATTCACAAAGGTTTTTTTCTTTGTGTTCCTTCGTGGGCAAATGTGTTTGCAAGAGGGGACTATGAATCGGCAACCTATTCCTATCGAAAAACTGGTGCTTAGACCGCAACATCTCTGGGCAAGTCAAAACTTGATTTTGACGGCTGGCGATTGGTCACACAACCACTTTAACGCAATGACAGTCGGCTGGGGCAGTACAGGCGTGATGTGGAATATGCCCTTTGTGCAGGTCGTCGTGCGCCCCTCGCGTTACACCTACGAGTTCCTCGAACGCTATGACACATTTACACTCTGCGCTTTTCCACCCGAGTTTGCTCCTGCCGTTCAACTCATCGGTAACAAATCCGGGCGCAATGGTAACAAAATCGCCGAAGCCGGACTGACCCCCGTCGCTTCAACGTGCGTGGCTGCGCCCAGTTTCGCTGAAGCCGAACTGGTGATCGAATGCCGCAAAATCTACTGGGACGATATGGAACCCGCACATTTTCTCGATCCACGCATCGCGTCCAGGTATCCACGCCACGATTATCACCGCATTTACTTTGGCGAAATTCTGGCGGTGCTGGGACAAGCCCACCACCAGGTCCGACCGTAGGAGCGATACTCTCACCCCTGTTGCGCTAGCGCGGAAAACAGGCGGCGCGATTTTTAAGGTGCAAAGAGCGCAGGATGAAATTCAAACGTGTCCTGCCTCTGGGAGAACAACTATGTCGCTGCGACGCAAAATTTTTCTGGCAATTGGGTGCCTCCTCGCGACGGTGACGCTCGCCGCGTTTCTTGTGCAGCAATGGATTCTGGCAACGCAGTGGGCGCGACTCGAAGAGCAAGCGATGCGCGCGAATATCACGCGCATCCACAAAACCTTCGGAAGGGAACTCGCGCAATTGGAACGCATAACGGCGGACTGGGCAAGCTGGGATGACACGTACGAATTCATCGAGAACGGCAACGCTGCCTACATCCACTCCAACCTCACCGATGCTGCCTTTGAGAACCTTCGCCTCAACGTGATGGTGTTCGTTCACTCGTCGGGGCGCATCGTCGCAAGCAAAACGTACGATTTACACCGTCAACGCGCTATACCCTTCCCCACCAGTTTGTTGCCTCACCTCACGCGTCCTAGCGTTTTACTCGATCATCCTGACGAGAGGCATGGCGCGGCGGGCATTCTCACCTTGCCCGAAGGTCCGCTGCTTATAGTCGCATTGCCCATCTTGACGAGTCAGGACGAAGGTCCCGCGCGCGGCACGCTCATCTTTGGGCGATTCCTCGACGAGGACGAAATCGCACAGTTGGGCGAAACCATACAACTCCCCCTCATCGCGCAACCGTGGAACGATCCTGATCTCCCCACCGATTTTCAAACCGCACGCGCCACGCTGACGATGGCTACCCCCAGTTACACGCGCCCTCTCGACGATGAGGTGATGGCGGGATACACGCTGTTTGCCGATGTGTATGCCCAGCCCGCGCTCATCCTGCGTACAACCATGCCGCGCGACATCATCCAACAGGGGCGCAGCAGCCAACTGTATCTGATGATGTTGTTACTCTTTTCCGGCATCCTCACCTACGCTCTGGCAATGTGGGGCTTGGATCGGTTAATCCTCGCGCGCGTGGGTCAGTTGGCAAATCAGGTGCGTGAGATTGGTGGGGGACGCGCGTCTCTGCCGCGCGTCGCCGTAACAGGCAACGACGAAGTTGGCACCCTGGAACGTGAAATCAATCGAATGCTGGAGGAGATTGCCAGAAACGAGGAACGCTGGCGCGCCTACATCGAGCAGGCAAACGATTTTATCTTCGCCCTCGATGCGTCCGCGCGGGTGACGTTGGTGAACCACGCCCTATGCGATACGCTGGGATACACGGCAGAGGAATTGCTGGGCAAGAGTCCGCTGGAATTCGTCGCGCCCGACGCGCGCGCCAGCGCGCAAGACGCACTCGAACGGGTCTTTCGCGGCGAAACCATTGACCGCTTCGAGACCGTTGTTCTCACGCGCGCCCAACAACGCATCACGCTGGAGATAAGTGGAAAAATCTTTCGCGACAACAAGGACACAATCGTTGGGACACTTCACATCGCGCGCGACATTACCGCGCGCAAAGACGCCGAGGAATTGTTACGCCAGCAAGCCCAGATGTACCACTCGCTTATCGAAAATGTCTCTGACATTATCGTGCTGATAGATGAACATCGCTGGGTGCGCTTTGTCAGCTCATCGGTGGAACGTGTGCTGGGCTATTCCCCGGCGGATTTGATTGGTATGGATGTGCTCAACCTCACTCACCCTGACGAACAAGGCATCTTGGAAGAGACCTTTCAGCGTATTCTGCAAGATCCCTGGCACACCCATCGCATCGAACATCGCCTGCGCCATCACGACGGCACGTGGCGCGAATGCGAAACCATTGCCCAGGTCCACGTGCGCGAGTGCGGGACAGATATTGCTCTCAGTACGCGCGATATTACCGAACGAAAACAGGCAAGTGCTGCCCTCGCGGCGGAACGCAATCTTCTCCGAACAATGATTGATGCCATTCCAGATTCCATCTTTGTCAAAGATACTCAGGGAAATTTCCTGCTCAACAACATCTATCATTTGCAAACCCTCGGCGTAACGACACAAGCGGAAACTCTCGGTAAAACGCTGTTTTCTTTCCATCCCCCCGATCTGGCGAAACAATATCACGCCGATGATCAGTACGTTCTGAGCACAGGACAACCCATCATCGAAAAAGAACAGCAATACATTCACTACCTGCGCGGAGAACGCCGCTGGCATTTGATTACCAAAGTACCTCTCCGCGATGCCGCCGGCAACATTATTGGCATAGTCGGCATCGGTCGCGATATCACCGAACGCAAGAAAATCGAAGATGAATTGCGTCGCTCGCGCAAAGAGTGGCAAGACATTTTCAACGCCATCGGTCATCCGACGTTCATCCTCGACCTCCAGCATGGTGTCGTTGCGGCAAACCCCGCCGTGCTCAAACAGTTGGGCAAAACGGAAAGCGAAGTGCTGGGTAAACACTGCTACGAATTGTTCCACAACGCGACCTGCGCGCCAGACAACTGTCCGATGGAAGCCCTCCTCCGTTCAGGCAAAATGGAAACCGTCGAAATGGAGATGCAAACAGTGGTAGGGAGGTATCTCGTTTCTTGTACGCCAGTGCTGAACGAGCACGGCAAACTGGAAAAGATCATTCACATCGCGACGGACATCACTGAACTCAAGCGCGCACAAACCGAGTTGCAAGAAGCGAACACGCGCTTTTTCGCGCTGCTCGAAGGGATTCCGGACATTGTCTACCTCAAGGATGTGCAAGGGCGCAATCTCTATGTCAACAAGGCGTACGAGGAATTCGTCGGAATGACGCGCGCGAACATTATCGGCAAACGCGATGCTGAATTTATGCCGGCTGACCTGGCGGCACAATGTGCCCAAAGCGATGCCCAAACCCTTCAGGCAGGCACTACGATTCGTAACGAAGAATCCATGACGACAAGCGACGGCACACTCATCTGGCTGGAAACCATCAAGACGCCGATTCGGGATGCCAGCGGTAAGATTTTCGGTCTGGTCGGTGTCTCGCGCGACATTACCGAACGCAAGCGCGCTGAAGTGCTGCTGCGGGAATACTCGGAGAATCTGGAACGCCTCGTCGAGGCGCGCACGCGCGAATTGCGCGAGGCACAGGAACAGCTAGTGCGTCAGGAACGTCTGGCAACACTGGGTCAACTCGCGGGGAGTGTCGCCCACGAACTTCGTTCACCGCTGAGTGCCATCAAGAACGCCGCCTACTATCTCAAAATGCGGCTGGAACATTTGGAAGAGGATGCGCGCGAGATGCTGCAGATTCTGGATAATCAGGTGAACGTCAGCGCGCGCATCATCGAAAGTTTGCTGGACTTTGCCCGTCCCAGAGTACCCGTGCTCAAGCGCGTTTATTTACCTTACGTCATCGAGGCGGCTGTGGAGCAATGCCACGTACCCGATTCCATCACGCTCGAATGGCAAGTGATGCCGGCATTGCCCGATGTGTTGGTGGACGCCGCGCAAATGCAAATCGTCTTTCGCAACCTCATCACCAATGCCATTCAGGCGATGCCCGGCGGTGGACGCCTGACGATCGGCGTGCGTCTGGAAAATGGCACACTGTACGCCACCGTTAGCGACACAGGCCACGGCATCCCGCCTGATGCGCTGGATAAAATTTTCCAACCGTTGTATACTACCAAAGCCAAAGGCATCGGCTTGGGCCTGGCACTATGCAAATTGATTGTTGAGGCACACGATGGCACGATTTCCGTCACCAGTGCGGTGGGCAAAGGAAGCACGTTCACGGTTGCATTGCCAGCGCGCGAACGGTGAGACAGTGGGACAGTGAGACAGTGGGACAGGGAGGCGGGAGGCAGGAGGCAGGTGGCGGGGGGAATAGCCAACTCTCAACGTGAAGCGTGAAACCTGAAACCTGCAACCTGAAACGTGAAACGTTCGTCATTCGTCCTTCGTCCTTCGTCGAATGGAGGCACAATGAGCGAGAACACCCAACAAGCCAGCGCGATCATCCTCGCGCAGCGCGACGTGCTTGCCGAAGTGATTGTCACGCGGCAGTATCAACTGAGTCACTTTTGGGAACAGTTTGGCGAAGCCGGGCGCGCCAAGAGCGTGCGCGATGCCGGCTATCACTTGACGTACTTGAGCGAAGCGCTCGCGGCATCCGATCCGACCCTGTTCGTCGAGTACGTGACGTGGGCTAAAGCATTGTTCGCCGGCTTGAAATTTCCGGACGATACGCTAACGCAATCGCTCGAATGTATGCGTGCGGTGTTCCAGACCGCCTTGCCGGAAAATGTCCGCGCGGTCGCGTGCGCGTACGTCCAGGCGGGTTTGGATGCACTACCGCGCGCCCCTGCCCAGCCCACCAGTTTTATCGCGCCGGACGCGCCGCTCGCCGATCTGGCGCGCGCGTACCCGGATGCGCTCCTGCGCGGCGAACGCGCGACTGCCAGCCAACTCATTCTCGACGCGGTCGAACATGGCACTAGCGTCAAAGACATTTACCTTCACGTCTTTCAATGCACGCAACGCGAAATCGGACGGTTGTGGCAGACGAATCAAATCAGCGTAGCACAAGAACATTACTGCACTGCCGCAACTCAGGTCGTGATGTCCCAACTCTATCCGCGCATCTTTTCCACCGCCAGGACCGGACACAAACTGGTGGTCACCTGCGTCAGCGGCGAGTTGCACGAGATTGGTGCGCGGATGGTCGCCGACTTTTTCGAGATGGAGGGCTGGGACACATACTTTCTCGGCGCGAACACGCCCACCGAGGCGATTCTCCGTACGGTTGAAGAACGCAGCGCGGATGTGTTAGCCATTTCCGCGACGATGACGTTTCACGTCCGCCACGTGGCGGACTTGATCGAACGCGTGCGGATGACGCGCTGGGCCAAGCCGCCCAGGGTGTTGGTCGGCGGTTATCCCTTCAACCTCTCACCGACACTGTGGCAAAGCCTGGGCGCGGACGCCTACGCGCGCGATGCGCAACAAGCCATCGAAATCGCGGCGAATATGTAGCGTATCACGCTTCACGTTTCACACATCTCGTCACTCGCCATACACGAATGAGGTGCTATGACTCCCTCAACTCCTTCTCGTGGTCTCGCGTTATTGTGCGACGCGGACAGTAACATCATACAAATCGTTCGCGACGATCTAGGACTTGGAATTACGCCGGGACAACCGCTCGCGCGCGTGGTCGAGCGCGGTAGTCTCATCAAAGCGCTGAACTTTTGGACCGAACTGAAACTGCGCGGCGCGGCTTTTGATTGGGAATTGAACGTGCCACGCGGCGAAGAGATCGTCACACTCCATTTTGCCGGCGGCGCGGTCAACGCGCATTATCTCGTCGTTGCCGCGACGAACGGTAAAATTGCGCAAGCGCTGTACGAGGAAATGATGCGGATGGGCAACGAGCAGACAAACGCGCTGCGCGCCGCGCTCAAAGCGCATGCCGAAGCAGCGCGCGCACACGCCGAACGCGATAGCGCGCTCTACGACGAACTCAGCCGCCTCAACAACGAACTCGTCGCGATGCAGCGCGAGTTAGCGAAGAAAAACGTCGAGCTGGAGCAACTGAATGCTCTCAAGAATCAGTTTCTGGTCATCGCGGCGCACGACCTCCGCAATCCATTGAGCGTAATTATGTCGTACAGCGAATTTCTGAAGGAAGATGCCGGCGCCGTGTTAAACGACGAGCAACGCGAATTTCTGGACATCATTCGCGCCTCGTCCAGGTTTATGCTCAATCTGGTGAACAACCTGCTCGATGTGGCGCAAATCGAAGCGGGTCAGTTGCGGCTGGACTTGCAACCGCTCGACCTGGTCGCGCTCATTCGGCACAACATTATGCTCAACCGCGTTCTCGCCGCGAAGAAACAGATCGAAATCGAGTTGATGGACGAGCCCCTGCCGCTGCTGCTCCTCGACGCGTCCAAGATCGAGCAAGTGTTGAACAATCTGCTCAGCAACGCCATCAAGTTCTCACCGCCGCGCACCACCATTCGCGTGCGCGTGACGCGCGCCGACGATCAGGTTCTACTTGCAGTGCAAGATCAAGGTCCTGGCATTCCACCCAACGAACTCGATAAATTGTTCAAACCCTTTCAACGCACCAGCGTCAAAAGTACGGCGGGCGAAAAAGGCACCGGTCTGGGTCTCTCCATCGTCAAGAAAATTGTCGAAGGGCATCACGGCAAAATCTGGGTAGAGAGCCAGGTTGGACAAGGCACGACGTTCTTCGTCGCCTTGCCTTTGCCCGCCAGCATCACTCGCGAATAAAATGCGCGGTAATTACTCAGCCGTGCCATCATCGAGGCGCAATAGCCCCACCCCCTAGCCCCCTCCCCACGCCGCTCGGCGGCGTGGGGAGGGGGAACTGGGGAATGGAGGTG
>DAOTYB010000213.1:0-2084 GCA_034435315.1 Anaerolineae bacterium
CAGTCTGGTTAACCGTCGTATCCAATTGCACCCCTTGAAGCAGTATAGTCCAGCTTAGGCTTATCACTCTTCGCTTCGGTTGATGCATCTCTGTCATTATTACGCCACAAATCTAATCAGGTTTCTTGGCGAAACCTGATTTTTAATCTCTGCGATTCCGAAAGATCAATTTGAGCGGCGCGCCCTCAAACCCCCACCGCGCGCGAATTTGATTCTCCAGAAACCGCTCGTACGTGAAATGCACCAGACGTTTGTCGTTGACAAAGAACACGAACGTCGGCGGCGAACCTTCCACCTGCGTCGCGTACAAGAATTTCAGTACGCGCTTGCCTTTCGAGGGAGGCGCGTGCTGACGCGTTGCCTCGCGCACCAACTCGTTCAATTCCGAAGTAGGCACACGCAAGCGTAACGCCTCGCGAACCGCCAGCGCGCGGTCAATGACCTGATACACGCGTTGCCGCGTCTTCGCCGACACGAATACCACAGGCGCGTACGCGATGAAATCCAGTTGCGCGCGCACGCGTCGCGTAAACTCGTCGAACGTCCGCGCGTCCTTCTCGATGAGGTCCCACTTGTTGACGACAATCACCACGCCCTTACCCTCGGTGAGAATGGACTGGGCAACGTGTTGATCTTGTGCAACAATGCCCGCGCTTGCATCCACCACGAGGAGCGCGACATCAGCGCGCTGAATCGCGCGCAACGCGCGCAGCGCGCTGTACTTTTCGATGCCCGGTTCGATATGCCCGCGCTTGCGTAGCCCTGCCGTGTCAATCAGCACGATGCGTTGCTTGTTCCACGTCAACTCGGTATCAAGCGCGTCGCGCGTGGTGCCGGGAATTTCGCTCACCACCGCGCGCTCCTCTCCCAGAATCGCATTGAGGAGCGACGACTTGCCGACGTTGGGACGCCCCACAATCGCAAAACGCGGCACATCATCGGGCAAGGCAGACGTTTCGGGCGGCAAGCGCGCAACAATTTTGTCAAGCAAATCACCAACGCCAACACCGTGCAGGGCGGAAATCGGTAGCGGCTCGCCCAGACCCAGCGCGAAAAATTCGACCGCGTTTTGCGCGCGCGTCGCGTTATCGGCTTTGTTGACGACGAGATACACGGGCTTGTTCGTCTGCCGCAAAATGTGCGCAATCTCAAAATCGTCCGGCGTCACACCTTGCTCCACATCCACGACGAACACAATCGCATCTGCCTCGTCCATCGCGAGTTGTGCTTGCGCGCGCACCGCCGCGAGCATCGCCGCTGGGGTGCCCGGTAAATCGGCGCGCGCGTCTAGCGCGAGCCCGCCGGTATCCACGACAAGAAACACGCGCCCCGCGAACTCGACTTCGCCGTACAAACGATCGCGTGTCGTCCCCGCCGTTTCGGAGACAATCGCGAGTTTCTCTTCGACGAGACGATTGAACAAAGTGGACTTGCCCACATTCGGGCGTCCGACAATCGCAACAATTGGTTTGGGCATTGGCAATCTTCGACGAAGGACAAACGACGAAGGACAAATGATTTTCGATTTTCGATTTTCGATTGGCGATTTGCGATTGTTCTTAATCGGCAATCGGCAATCGAAAATCGGCAATTGTCATTCGTCATTCATCAACATTCATCAACATTATCTCCCACAACATTCCTGGCGTTCCATCCACCACGCTGAAGAGCGGCACATCGAGTACGGCAATGGGTTGTAGCGTATAACGCGCCGATAGCGCGCGGCGTGCCGCGCTCGTCTCTGCGCCATCGTCGAGCAAAAAGACGCGCCGCTGCGCGCGCTGCATCGCCTCGACGAATCGCACCAGTTCGTCCGCGCTCCACTCACTCGGTCGAAACGTGGCGCGGCGCGCGTACAAGTCTATCGCGCCATCGTTCATCGTCGAACCGATGACCGCGTTCGCGGGCGTCAGCGCAGCGATCTGATCGAACGCGGCGCGCTGCGCGGCGGTCACGTAACCGAACGTTACGCGCGCGGGCTGCGCCACGCGCAACAGCGTGAATTGTGTGCGCGTCAGAAACAGCAAGAGCGCGAGAAATACAACGACTGCCGATAACAGACCGCCGACCGCTGACAGCCGACC
>DAOTYB010000214.1:0-2521 GCA_034435315.1 Anaerolineae bacterium
CCCCTCCCCGTTGCGCACAGCGCAACGGGGAGAGGAGTCAAAGCGAGGGAGGTGGTGGCGGGCGGCGTAGCCGCCCGCCACCACCTCCCCCTCCTCACCCCCTTCTCTCCCCGCGTGGCGGGGAGAGAAGGGGGCAGGGGGATGAGTGGGGAAAAACAATTGCTCAGAACGAGCCCCCTTTAAAGATTTCGTGATGTACTGAGCCTCGCTGAGATTTGTGCAGCGCGCTCGATTGCCTCGATGATTTTATAGTATCCGGTGCAACGACACAGATTGCCTGTGAGCGCGTGCTGAATTTCCTCGCGGGTGGGGCGCGGTTTTTCATCGAGCAGTGCCACACCGCTCATAATAAAGCCCGGTGTGCAATAGCCACATTGCACCGCGCCGGTTTCGATAAAGGCGGTTTGAATCGGATGCAATTGTTCGTCGCGCGCGAGGCCTTCGATCGTTACAATCTCGGCGTGATGCGCGCGCGGCGCTGGCACCAGACAACTCATCACAGCGATGCCGTCGAGCAGGACGGTGCACGCGCCGCATTCGCCTTCGCTGCACCCTTCTTTGGTGCCCTGCAAGCCAATGTCCTCGCGCAACATTCGCAGCAAACTTTTGTCGTGCGCCCCTTGAATTTCATACGACTTGCCATTCACCACCGTTTTGATGACATCCGAGTTTTCAACCTGCAACTTGAAATCTGAAACTTGAAACCTGCCATTCGTTTTGCCCCACAACATCACTGGACGCGCGGGAAAATCGGCGCGTTCTGTACCGTCGCGCAGTTGGCGCAATGCGCGCGCGACCAACACGCGCACCATCTCGCGCCGATAGTCGGCGGGACCACGAATATCATCAATTGGACGCGCCGCGTTCATCGCTAGCCGCGCGGCTTGCTCGATTGTTTCAGCGTCGAGCGTTTTGCCGATGAGGAATTGCTGCGCGTCGGTGGCTACCGCGATGGTTGGCGCGACAGAGCCGAGCGTAATCCACGCGGATTCGATGGGAGATTGGAGAGTGGAGATTGGAGATTGGGTTGATACAGAATCTCTAATCTCTAATCTCTTTTCTCTAAAACCCAGAACAACGGCAACATTCACCACCGAAATCGCCTGCGCGTGACGCAAACCCAGTTTGATGAAGGTGCCGCATTCGTTGGCTTTGAGGGCAGGGAACGAGATTTCTGTGAGCATTTCGTCCGGTTCAAGTGCGGTCTTGCGGACGCCGCGCACGAACTCTTCGAGCGCGATCTCGCGCTTGCCGCGCGCTTTGCTTTGCAAGGTCACCCACGCGCCCATTGCCCACAGCGGCGGCAGTGTGTCGTTGGCTGGCGAAGCGGTGATGATGTTCCCCGCGACGGTGCCGCGATTACGAATCTGCGGCGCGCCGACCTCCCAGCACGCGCGCACCAGTGGATAAGCGCGTTCGAGCAGCAGGGGGTTGCCCACGACTTGATTGTGTGTCACACTCGCGCCCAGATGAAAGACGCCGTCTTCAAAACGAATTTCATCCAGACCCGGCACGCGGCTCACGTCAATCACGACGCGCGGCGCGCGCATCTTGCGTTCGATCTCCAGCATCAAATCGGTGCCGCCGTTAATGATGCGCGCGTCGCTGCCGTACTGCGCCAGTATGTCGAGCGCGTGCTCAATGGATGTTGCAGTAACGAATTTGTCCCACATAGTCCCTCGTACGAAAAGTGTCCATCAGCCTTGAGTATTCAGATGCCAGTCAGTTTTCTGCGCGCGTAAGCAAGAAATTCGCGCACCGCGTTCTCAGGGTCTTCAGCAAGAAAACTTTCGATGACCTCTTTCTCCCAGCAGTTGTTGCAGACGCGCGATGCGGTGGGTGAGATAATCTACATTCTGAAAATCCTCCAGGATTTCATCTTCCTCGACTGTACCGGCTCGAATCAGTTCGTCCATCTCTTCTAAGGAACGTACGCCAAAGCGAGCGCAGCGCGCGCGCCGTTCGGCATCCAAAGCGTGGATCTGCGCGCGCAACAACGCGCGGAGCGCCTCGCGCGTGATTTGTTCCTCGCTCATTGCAAGTTCTTGTGCAATTTGACGGATATCGATAGCCATTGGTTTGCTCCTTCCAAGTAACTACTCAGCCACTGACATCATTCGCTGTCGGTTAGAAACTGACGGCTAACGCAAGCCGATGGCTGAGCCTGAATTTCACCGTCGTTGTACGGGCAGAAAATCTTTTTGCCTTTACGGGAACAACCCCACTCATCCCCCTGCTCTCCCCGCTTTGCGGGGAGAGCAGGGGGAGATGAGAGGAGGGGTGTGGGCGGCGAAGCCGCCCGCCCACACCCCTCCTCCCATCTCTCCCTGCTCTCCCCGCAAAGCGGGGAGAGCAGGGGGGTGCATTTCATTTTGGGGGCAAGTTGGGGCGACTGCAAGTCACAGCAAGCCACAGCCATGCCGACCTGCGTCGGCAAAAGATGTTGTCCGCGCAGGCGGACATCGCTCTGCGTTGCGGCAAATTCATTTGCACAGATTTGCCCCGAATGTGAAATACACCC
>DAOTYB010000215.1:0-10428 GCA_034435315.1 Anaerolineae bacterium
CTTTGACTTCCCCTCCCCGTTGGGGCGAAAAATTTTTCGCCCCAACGGGGAGGGGGCAGGGGGTGGGGCTATGCGTTTGCAAAAGTGCAAAAGGTGGGCTGAGAAACTTGCACCCAAACTGAAATACTCCCTTTTTCGCGCGTGATTATACAAGCAAACAGAAAACTTGTATAATTGAAAGATGAAGGAGTGTGAAGATGAAAAAATCATTGTTCTTGTCTGTTTGTTCGTCTGCGGATTGACAACAAGCGCGTGCCAGCGTGGACAACTTGCGCGCGCGCCTGAACCAACGGCAACGCTTGCCGCGCCAACCACCGCGCCGACGCCAGTCAGCAGCGCGACGCCAGTCGCATCGAGCGCGAACATCCGCGTCACGATGTTGCAAGAGCAAGGCGGGCGCGTCAGTTGGTCGCGCGCGAAAAACTTGCTCGCGTTCGATGGGGGCGGCAAAGAGGGCAAGTCGGACGTTTACATCGCGCGCCTCGATGGCACGGACAAGCGCTGCCTTACCTGCGACAAAAAAGATGTGCCGCAATTACAAAACGGCAACCCGGAATGGCATCCCTCTGGCGAGTGGATTGTCTTTCAAGCGCAAGACCCGAACCTGAGATTGCCGGCGGGTCCCGTGGGGAATTTTATGGCGAGTCCCGGCATCGGCATCCACAACAATATCTGGATAACGAACGCGGACGGATCAAAATTCTGGCAAATCACGCGCGTTCAACAGCGCGGCGGCACGTTGCATCCACACTTTTCGCCGGACGGGAAGAAAATCGTGTGGAGCGAAATCATCAAGCCCGGCGGGGAAATGGGCGGACAGTGGGCAATCAAACTCGCGGATTTTGCGATCGTCAACGGCGAACCGCTCGTGACGAACATTCAAACGCTGACACCGGGCAATTTCGAGTTGTACGAGACGCACGGTTTTTCGCCGGACAATCGCGCACTCATTTTTTCTGCTGTGCCGCAGGGCAAGTTTTATTACGCGATGGAAATTCTGGCGTACGATTTGAACACGCAACAACTCACGCGCCTCACCGACAATGATGAATGGGACGAACACGCGCACTATTCGCCGAATGGTCAATGGATCGCGTGGGTGAGTAGCGCAAACATTCCACAAATCAAAACTCAATCGTTCGAAGGAATGACGCGCAATCCGCCCAGGACCGATGTGTGGATGATGAACGCGGACGGCTCGAACAAGCGACGCGTGACGCGATTCAACGATCCAAACGCGCCGGAAGGACGCGCTGCCAGCGGAGGCGTCATCGTCGGCGATTTGTCGTGGGGACCCGATGGCAAGTCGTTCGTCGCGAAAATCCAGCGCGGGCGCGTCGAGTCTATTGTGCTGATCGAACTCGATGCGCCAGAGACACGCGCGACACCAACGCCGCAAAAAATCGAAGCCCGGCGCGAGTTATCTCGACGTGACGTACTACACGCCGGATGGAATCGCGCAAAAGATGAATGTGTTCTACCCCAGGCAACTGAGCGACAAGCCCATACCCATCGCGGTTTACATTCACGGCGGCGGCTGGACTTCGGGCGACAAGGGGAGCGGTGCTGGCTCGGTGGATATGCAAGAGTTGCTCGCGCGCGGCTACATCGTCGCGTCGCTGGACTATCGGCTGGCGCCGCAGTACAAGTGGCCCTCGCAGATCACCGACGTGAAATGCGCGATTCGCCACCTGCGCGCGAATGCCGCGCTGTACCACCTCGATCCGAATCGAATCGGCGTGTGGGGCGGCAGCGCAGGCGGGCATCTCGTCGCGATGCTTGGCACAACGGACGCGCGCGCGGGCTTTGACGTCGGCGAGTATCTCGATCAATCGTCGCGCGTGCAAGCCGTCGTAGACTTGTTCGGTCCCACTGATTTGCCGGCGATGCTGGGCGGGCGCGCCGCGATTGTCGCGCAAATGGTTTTTGGCGCAACCTCGGACAACGATCCCATCCTCGTCAAGGCAAGCCCGGTGACGTACATCACGCCGGACGATCCGCCGTTCCTGATTTTGCACGGCGACAAGGACGCGGTTGTGCCGCTGGAGCAATCGCAAATTTTGTACGACAGATTGAAAGCGGGCGGCGTCAACGCAACGTTGGTCATCGTCAAGAACGCCGGACACAGTTTTACCCCCAGCGGTGGCGCGATTTCTCCTACGCGCACTGAACTATCGAAGATGATTGCCAATTTCTTTGACCAATTTCTAAGATAGTCCGCAATCGTGTCTACTCAGTCATCATGTCATTTCGAGCGAAGCGAGAAATCTCGCCGTGTTGGAACGAGATTTCTCGGTGCAAACGGCGCACCTCGAAATGACAGGGTGAGTAGTTACCCGCCATCAAATTTGTTACGAAATTGTTACGGAATTGTTATGCAACTGTAATGCACATTGGGAGAAAATTATGGTATAATCAAGGCAAAAATAGAGACTGGAAGCGTTGAATCGCAGTTCGCACTCAACCCGGTCACCTAGAACTGCGAGGAGCGAGTGGTGAGACCGACCAGAGATAACTATCTTGGTCGGTCTTTCTATGTGTGTGGAGGTGAGGAAAGTTATGAAACTCGTTCGAGCGATTTATCCAGTCCTGGTTGCTGTGCTGATTGTACTGACAGTAGCGGTGCCGGTGTTCGCCGCCGATATTATGATTGATGGCGACTTTATGGACTGGGCGGACAAAGCATCGGTGGTAGACGCAGGCGGTGCCGATGACGAAGGCCCTCCCGCGCTGACATCAACGAGTTTCGCGCGGATGCCACGAGTGATGGCTTGTACTTGCTGAAAGCGTGGGACGATACGAATTTCACGGGTGGTCAGGAAACGACTGCCGGCATCACCGTGCAGACGGCAGGCGGCGCGTACTATCGCATCTACACCACTGCGCAAAGCGAATTAAAGCCACCTGTGCCACTTTCGTCTTTAGTCATTATGCGTTGCATAGATGCCGACTGCACTAAACAAAGCGATGTATGCAAGGGAGAAAAGTGTCGGGGCGCGCTCGCTGGCTCTGCAACTACGTGGAAAGATCCGTTCGTAGATACCAGAAAGCAGGCACCCGATTGTAGCGGTACGGACGGTACGGACTGTGGCAAATATGATACCGCCGTTGAACTTTATATCCCGTGGGAACTTATTGGTGGCGCGCCGGGAGATAAACAAACGCTCTTTCTGAATTTTGGTTCGTATCCCAGCGGTCCCGCTCAAGCGCCAAAAGATGATGCTGGCAGAAGCATAGCATGCCAGAACAAGGATGGCGTTTTTCGGTGTTTCCCGGTCAATCCTACCGCCGTCACCCTCTCGTCGTTCACCGCGCGCGCGGAGGGCGCGCCAGATGCATTGGCGGGCGGGATGTACCTCGCGCTGATCGGTTTGATTGTTGCCGGTGGCACGCTGGCCTGGCAATGGCGGAGGCGCGCGGCGTAGATTTTCTTTTGACAACTTTTCTTCTTTGCATATAATCACTCCAGAATGTTGACCCAGAATTTCGCGCCCAAGCATCACACCAACCGGGTGAGACGGTAACCGTTCTCGCCATTTTTGGCGCGCGCACCGCCTCATCCGCAAGAGACAAGTCCATTGGTGACTTGTCTTTTGTTTTTCTGGCGAACAACGAACGGCGAAGGACGAAGGACGAAAGACGAAGGACGAATGCTCACTCCGCAACTCGATAAACAACTGCCGGATGGCGTTGCCGATTTGTTCTTCAACGATGCCGCGCGTAAACGCGCGGTCGAACGCACCCTCGCCGAAACGTTTGCGCGCTGGGGCTATGCCGAAATCATCCCGCCGATGTTCGAGTACTATGAATCGCTTGCCGCCCAAGCCGGCGCGCAACTGTGCGAAGAAATGTATCGCTTTTTCGATCGCGACGGTCGCACGCTCGCGCTGCGCGCGGATTTCACGATTCCGGTCGCGCGCATCGTCGGCACGAAACTCTTTGACCGCGCGATGCCGCTGCGCTTTTTCTACATCGGCTCGGTCTTTCGCTACACCGAACCGCAGGCCGGCGTGCGCCGCGAATTCACACAAGCCGGCATCGAACTGATTGGCGCGAACACCGCCGAAGCCGATGCCGAAGCGCTCGCGCTGGCGATGAGCGCGCTGCGCGCGCTCGGCTTGCACGATTTTCGTTTCACGCTCGGCAACGTCGCCTACCTCCAAGCCCTCTTGCACGATCTCGATTTGGACGAGGCGACACTGAGCGCGCTGCACGAGGCGATTCGACGCAAGAACACGCCTGCGCTCGCGCAGCAACTCGATGCGCTGAATCTCGATGCCACGCACCGCGACGCGCTGGCGCAACTGCCGACCCTCTGGGGTAACGACGCGCTCGACCGCGCGCGATGCGTGAACGATGCCGCGCGCGCCGCGCTCGAACGTCTGCGGGCAGTGATGCAGTGGCTCGCGCGTTATGACCTCGCCGATTTCGTCACACTCGACCTTGCCGAGACGCGCGGAATGCAGTACTATACCGGCATCTTGTTCGAAGGTTTTGTGCACGGACTGGGGTTTGCGGTGGCGAGTGGCGGACGCTACGACAATCTCATCGCGCATTTTGGTCCCTCGATTCCTGCGGTGGGTTTTGCCATCGGTGTCGAGCGCGTGATGATGATTCAGCGCGCGCGCGCCAGCATCGCCCCCGATGCCATCGCGCAGGTGTACGATGCACGTGTGGCAGAGGCACGCGCGCGCGGTCGCATCGTCGAGGTGGATGTCCTCGCACAAACGGACGACGCGCTGCGTCAGTACGCGCGTGTGCGCGGCGCGAGCGAAATCTGGTGGCGCGACGGACGCGTGGAGTCAATCGAATGACCGAACTGACGATCGCTTTGGCAAAGGGGCGTTTGCTTACACCGTCGCTAGACATTCTGGCGTCACTGGGATACGATGTGCGTGAGGCAATGCAATCGCGCGCGCTTGTCATCAGCGCCAATGGCGCGCGTTTTATCCTTGCCAAACCGATGGACGTGCCGATCTACGTCGAGTACGGCGCAGCGGATGTAGGCATCGTGGGACAGGATGCGCTGCGCGAAAGTGGCGTGAATGTGTACGAACCGCTACTGCTGGGATACGGCGCGTGTCGGCTGGTGGTGGCGGGCAGACCGGCATTTCAGAACGCCGAATGGAGAATGCTCGCGGGGCTGCGCGTCGCCACCAAATATCCCCGCGTGACGCGCCAGTACTTTACCGCGCGCGGACTGGCAGCAGAAATCATCGCGGTCTATGGTTCCGTCGAACTTGCGCCACGCGTTGGGCTGGCAGATTTGATTGTGGATGTCGTTGACACAGGACGCACATTGCGCGAAAATGGACTGGTGGAACTTGCCGAAATTTTTAAATCGCAAGCCGCGCTCATCGTCAATCGCGCCAGTCACACCTTAAAAGTGAACGCCATTCGGGAGTTGATTGAAAAGATAAACGTGAAACGCGAAACGTGAAACGTGAAATGTAAAACGTGAAACGTGAAACGTGAAACGTAAAGTATGAATCACATTTCACGCCTCACGCATCACGTTTCACGCATCACGCCTCACGCCTCACGTCTCACGTCTCACGCATCACGCATCATCACGGAGTCACAATGATTGCGCAACGCATTGATTTGCACACGCATACCTTGTTCAGCGATGGTGAATTGTTGCCCAGCGAAATTGTCCATCGCGCGGCAAAACTGGGGTACAGCGCCATCGCGCTCACCGATCATGCCGACGCATCGAACGTGGAGCAGATTCTCGCGCAACTCCGACAGTTCTTGCGCGAGCAAGCCGGGGATTTCCCGATTACCGTGATTCCCGGCGTCGAACTGACGCACGTTGCGCCAGCGCGCATCGCGCCGCTCGCCCGCCGCGCCAGAGAACTCGGCGCAGCGCTCGTCGTCGTGCATGGCGAAACCATCGTCGAGCCGGTCGAGCCCGGCACCGATCGCGCCGCGGTCGAATGTACCGACGTGGACATTCTCGCGCATCCGGGATTCATCACGCTGGAAGAGGCGCGCCTTGCCGTGCAGAACGGCATCGTCCTCGAAATTTCGGCGCGCAAAGGTCACTCACTCACCAACGGACACGTGGCGATGATCGCGCGCGCCGCCGGCGCCTCGCTGGTGGTGAACACAGACACACACGCGCCTGGCGATATGATGGACCAGACATTTGCGCGCGCGGTGGCGCGCGGCGCGGGGCTGAACGATGCCGAAGTCGAAGCCGCGTTGGTGACCAACGCGCGCGCGTTGGTCGAACGCGCCAGGAAACGCCTGGGAGAAAATTCGAGGTAAGGGATGATTCCGATTCTCATTGGCAAAGACGCGGGGCGCGAAAAAATTTTGCGCCAGCGAACGCTGGGCGACGCAGTTTCGCCCGCGCTGCTCGCGCGCATCGAAGAAACATTCGGCGAAGCGCTGACGCCCGAGCAAGCGGTCGCGCGCATCATCGCGGATGTTCGCGCGCGCGGCGATGCCGCGCTGCGCGATTGGACGCGCACGCTGGATCGCGTGGACGCGCAGACGATTGTCGTGAGCCAAGCGGAAATTGATGCGGCGTACGCCGAAACGCCACGCGCGGTGCGTGAGGCACTCGAACTGGCTGCCGCGCGCATTCGCGCGTTCCACGAAAAACACAAACCCATCTCGTGGCTCGAGTGGGACGATGAGGCATCGCTGGGACAAAAATTTACGCCACTCGCGCGCGTGGGCATTTACGTGCCCGGTGGGACCGCGCCACTCCCTTCATCATTGCTGATGGCGGCGATTCCCGCGCAGGTTGCGGGTGTGCGCGAAATCGTCGTCGCCTCGCCGCCCAGAATCGCGCCCGCAATTCTCGCGGCTGCGAAAATTACCGGCGTGTCCCGCGTTTACGCGATGGGCGGCGCGCAAAGCATCGCCGCGCTCGCGTTCGGCACCGAATCGGTCGCGCGCGTGGGCAAGATTTTTGGCGCGGGCGGCTTGTTCACCACGATTGCCAAACGGCAGGTGTTTGGCGTGGTTGGTATTGACGGACTGTACGGTCCCACCGAAACGCTCCTCGTCGCGGACGATTCCGCGAATCCCGCGTGGTGCGCCGCCGATTTGCTCGCGCAAGCAGAACACGACGAACTCGCGACGAGCATTCTCATCACCACCTCGCGCGAACTTGCCGATGCTGTCGCACAAAATCTCCAATCTCAAATCTCCAATCTCTCCCGCCGCGAAATCATCGCGAAATCACTCGCAAGCCAGGGCGCGCTCATCGTCGTCGAAAATCTGGACGAAGCGCTGGAACTAGCCAACGCGTTCGCGCCTGAACATCTGTGCCTGCTCGTACGCGATCCATTCAACTGGGTCGGCAAGGTGGAGAATGCCGGCGGCGTGTTCATCGGCGAGTGGACGAACGAAGCGCTCGGCGATTACATCATCGGTCCCAGTCATGTGATGCCCACCGCTGGCACCGCGCGCTTTGCGTCGCCGCTCAACGTGAACGATTTTGTGAAAATTACGAGTGTGTTCAGCATCAGCCCGCGCGCGGCGCGCGAGTTGGGTGAACCCGCCGCATTGCTCGCGGAGGTCGAAGGATTGACGGCGCACGCGGCAGCGATTCGACGAAGGACGAATGACCAATGACCAATGACGAATGACGAATGACCTTCGTCTTTCGTCTTTCGTCCTTCGTCGTTCGTCGTTCGTCGTTCGTCCTTCGTCCTCATAGAGGTTTCACAATGCAAACATTCGACGCCACTCGATTTTTTCGCGGTGACCTGAGTGATTTTCTGCCGTACTCGATGGGGCATACGCCATTGGCGGAGATGGACAATTTCATCAAGTTGGATTTGAACGAGAACGCGTACGGTCCTTCGCCCAGAGCGCTTGCCGCGTTGAAAGAGATGCGGCATTACAATCGTTACGTGGGGCAAGAGGAATTGCGCGAGGCAATCGCGCGCTATGTCGGCGTGGACGCGGCGCACATCGTCACGAGCAATGGCGCGGACGAAATGATTGATCTGATCCAGCGCATCTTTCTCGATCGCGGTGACGCGATCATTGATTGCCCACCATCGTTCGAAATGTACGGCTTTTTTGCGCGACTCAATGGCGCGCGTATCGTTGCAGTGCCGCGTCGCGAAGATTTCTCCGTTGATGTTGATGCTATCGAAGCGGCAATTGCCGATTGCCGATTGCCGATTGCCGATTCGGAAAATCTGAAATCTGAAATCGGCAATCTAAAATTGATTTTCCTCGCCAACCCCAGCAACCCCGATGGCGGGATGCTCACGCGCGATCAGGTGGAACGTTTGCTCGCGCTGCCGATTATCGTTGTCCTTGATGAGGCGTACGCAGAATTTGCCGGCACAAGTTACGCGGCGCGCGTGCCAACCCAACCCAACTTGATTGTGATTCGCACGTTTAGCAAGTGGGCGGGTCTCGCCGGCTTGCGCGTGGGCTATTGCATTGCGCCCCAGCCGATTGCCGCGAAACTGTGGCAATGCAAGCCGCCCGAAAATGTGAACGCGGCAGGGAACGTTGCCGCGCGCGCGTCGCTCGACGACCTCGATTATTTGATGGCGAACGTGCGCCGCATCGTCGTCGAGCGCGAACGAATGGCGCGCGAACTCGCGCAACTGGGCTTTTTGCAACCGTTCCCCAGTCACGCGAATTTTATCCTGTGCCGCGTCATCGGTCGCAACGCGCGCGCGGTGTACGATGCGCTCGCCGCGCGCGGCATTTTGATTCGCGCGTTCGGCGCGCCACGAATGCGCGAGTATCTCCGCATCGCGATTGGACGGCCGGAGGAGAACGAGGCGGTGCTCCAAACACTGAAAGAACTCCGTTGATTTTCGATTTTCGATTGGCGATTTGCGATTGAAATTCCAATCGGCAATCGGCAATCGGCAATCGGCAATCGAAAATTATGAGCAAAATGTCGAATCGAATAGCAAGCATTACGCGCCAAACTAACGAGACTGAAGCGCGCGTCACGCTGAATCTTGATGGCGCTGGACGCGCGGACATTGCCACCGGCGTACCGATGCTCGATCACTTGATCGCGCACGTGGCAATGCACGGCTTGCTCGATCTGGAGATTCGCGCGCGCGGCGATGTGCAGATTGACGCGCATCACACGGTCGAAGACGTGGCGATTGCGTTGGGTGGCGCGCTCGCGCGCGCGCTCGGCGACAAGCGCGGCATCGCGCGGATGGGGCACGCGTACGTGCCGATGGACGACGCGCTCGCGTTCGTTGCGATTGATTTGAGCGGGCGCGCGTACGCGGTGATTGACGCGGCGTTTGCCGCGCCGATGATCGGCGCGCTGCCCACGTCGCTCGTCGCGCATTTTCTCGAAACACTCGCTACCCACGCGCAGATGAACCTGCACGCGCGCGTCCTCTACGGGCGCGACGATCACCACAAAGCCGAAGCGTTGTTCAAAGCGCTGGGACGCGCGCTCGCGCAAGCCGTCGCGCTTGACGCGCGGCGTGCCGGTGTGCCATCCACCAAAGGAGTGCTGTGACCAATGACGGATGACAAATGACGAATGACGAATGCTCTTCGTCCTCCATCTTTCGTCTTTCGTCGGGGTGAACCATGATTGCCATCGTTGATTACGGAATGGGCAACTTGCGCTCGGTGCAAAAAGCGTTCGAGAAAATCGGCGTGACGGCGCGCATCGTTCCATTTCCGCGCGATCTGGAACGCGCGCGCGGCATTGTGTTGCCCGGCGTCGGCGCGTTTGGGCAAGCGATGAACAACCTGCGCGCCATCGGCTGGGACATTGCACTGCGCGAAGCCGTAGCGCGCGACGTGCCGCTCTTGGGCATCTGTCTGGGTATGCAACTCTTGTTCGAGTCGTCGGAAGAGATGGGACAGCACGAGGGGTTGGGCATTTTGCGCGGCGCGGTCAAACGGTTCAAAGGTGATCTCAAAGTGCCGCAGATGGGTTGGAATCAATTGCATATTGTTGGGGCGAAAAACGTTGGGGCGAAAAATATTTCGCCCCTGTGGGCGAAAAATATTTCGCCCCTGCTGCGCGACATCCCTGATGGCAGTTACGCGTTCTTCGTTCACTCGTACTATTGCGCGCCGCGCGACGAATCGGTCATCCTCGCTACCACCGATTATGGCATCGAATTTGCATCGGTGGTGGGACAGGGCAATGTCTTTGGCGCGCAGTTTCACCCGGAAAAAAGTCAGAGCGTCGGGTTGAAGATGCTCGCCAATTTCGCCGAGTTAGTCGAACGGAACACGCAACACGTGTTTCGTGCTGCGTGATGCGTATGACGAGCGAGTCTCGATGATAATTTACCCAGCCATTGATTTGCGTCACGGTCGCGTCATCCGTTTGCAGCAAGGACGCGCGGACGCGGAAACAGCATACAGCGATGATCCCGCGCAGGTGGCACTACGCTGGCAAAGCGAAGGCGCGCAATGGCTACACGTCGTCAATCTGGATGGCGCGTTTGG
>DAOTYB010000216.1:0-2236 GCA_034435315.1 Anaerolineae bacterium
CTCAAACAAGTCCCCTCGTGCGAATTCTACCCGATGGAGGCGCTGATGACCAACGCCGTCGGCGCGGAGAACGTGATGAACGCCGCGCTCGCGGCAGGCGTCCAGCGCGTCGTCCTCCTCAGCACCGACAAAGCCGCCTATCCCATCAACGCGATGGGCATCTCCAAAGCGATGATGGAAAAGCTGGCGATTGCCAAAGCGCGCGTTGCCGCCGCGCGCGGCTGCACCATCGTCATCACGCGCTATGGCAACGTGATGGCATCGCGCGGCTCGGTCATTCCGCTCTTCATCGAGCAAATCCTCGCCGGCGAACCGCTCACCGTCACCGATCCGCAAATGACGCGCTTTATGATGAGCATTGACGATGCGGTGAATCTGGTCGTCTACGCGTTTCAAAATGGCCAGCCCGGCGACCTCTTTGTGCAAAAAGCTCCTGCCGCCACGATTGAGACATTGACGCGCGCGCTCAAGCGCATCTTCAACGCCGACAATCCCATCCAGATCATCGGCACGCGGCACGGTGAGAAAGCGTACGAAACGTTGCTGACGCGCGAAGAGATGCTGCGCGCGATTGACCTGGGCGGCTATTACCGCGTCCCCGCCGATACGCGCGATCTCAACTACGATGCGTACTTTGCGCAAGGCAACCCACAACTCTCCACGCTCCAGGATTACAACTCGCACAACACCCGCCGACTGAGCGAAGACGAGATGGTGGAGATGTTGCTCAAGTTGCCGGAAGTCAGAGAGCATTTATGAACCTTCTCATCACCGGCGCCAACGGCTTTATCGGCAAAAATCTTGTTGCCTGGCTTGCCCAGCAACCAGACGTGACCCTGTTCCAGTTCGACGTGCAGAACACGCGCGCGGAACTGGACGCGTGGCTCGCGCAAGCCGATTTCATCTTCCACCTCGCCGGCGTCAATCGTCCGCAGACGGAAGCCGAATTTACAATTGGCAACGTAGACCTCACCGCGCAAATTTGTGCGCGCCTGATGGAACTGGGGCGCGCGGTGCCGCTTGTCCTCTCCTCTTCGATTCAGGCGGAACTGGATAATCCGTACGGCATCAGCAAACGTCAAGCCGAAGAGGTCGTCAAACGCTATGCCGAGCAATCCGGCGCGCGCGTCATCATCTATCGCCTGCCCAACGTCTTTGGCAAGTGGTGTCGTCCCAACTACAACTCGGTCGTCGCCACCTTTTGCTACAACCTGGCGCACGATTTGCCCATCACCATCTCCGATCCTGCGCGCGAGTTGAACCTGGTTTACATTGATGATGTGGTAGAAGCGTTTGTGGCGGAAATCAGAGGTCAGAAGTCGGAAGTCAGAGGTCAGTGGTCGGAAGTCAGAGATCAGAGGTCAGAAGTTGGCGGTCAGCCGTCGGCAGTCACCTATCGTGATGTCGCGCCTGTCTATCGCATCACCCTGGGACAACTTGCGGAGACGATTCGCGCGTTTCGGCAGATGCGGCAGTCCCTCGTCGTCCCCGACCTGAGCGATGCGTTCACGCGCAAACTCTACGGCACGTTCATCTCGTATTTCGACGCGGATAACCTGGGCTACGCGCTGGAACAGAAACGCGATGCGCGCGGCGCGCTCGCGGAATTCCTCAAGTCGCCGCACGTCGGGCAAATTTTCATCTCGCGCACCAAGCCCGGCATCACGCGCGGCAATCACTATCACCACACCAAAGCCGAAAAGTTTATGGTCGTCGAGGGCGAGGCGATCATTCGCTTGCGGCACATTCGCGGTGGCGCGGTTGTCGAATATCACGTGCGCGGCGAAGATTTTCGCGTCGTGGACATTCCGCCCGGCTACACCCACTCGATTGAAAATGTGGGGCAGGGCGAACTGATCACGCTCTTCTGGTCGAGCGAGGTGCTGGATCCCCAGCGGCTGGATACGTACGCGTTGCCGGTACAGTAATCAGAGATCAGAAATCAGAAATCAGAAATCGGAGGTCGGAGGAGGATGCAGATAAACTCGGCGAAGGATTTGATCGTGTATCAGAAAGCGTACAAGTTGGCGATGGCGATCTTTGAGGTGAGGGTAGTGGTCAAATGAAAGTGATTTGTGGTTTGTAGTTGCGTCATTTATGACGCTCGTGGATAACCTATCACTTGTTGCTTGACCACCACCGAGGTGAGCAAAGGATTTCCGCCAGAGGAACGTTATGCGTTGACAAGTCAGATTCGCCGATCGTCTCGATCCGTCTGCCTAAATCTTCGCGAGGC
>DAOTYB010000217.1:0-6426 GCA_034435315.1 Anaerolineae bacterium
ACCCTCCCCCTATCAGGGGGAGGGCAGGGTGGGGCTGGGCGGCGTGGATGCGGTAACGCGCTATTACTTGCTCTACCGCTGGACGTACAATCACGCGCGCGTCCAATTCGATGAAGCGAACAAACTCGCCAACAGCGTCGGCGTGGAACTCTCGGCGCTATGGGGCGCGGGCGGTATCGTCGAAAAGTAAAAAGAGTACGTCGTCTTGCCGTCGCCACTCGAGCGCGGCAAAGACCTGAGCGGAAAGAACCAATTCACGACGATGATTGACGCGTTGCACTATGCCGCGTGGTTGTGGAATCGTAACGACCAAAAGAAACTGCAAGAGCATCTCGCCGCCACGTACGGCGGCAACGATTCCTTCTGGCACGTCGCGCAAGGCATCGCGGACGTGCTACCCGAGGGGGACAAGGAAAAACAAATCCTGCAAGGATTGCTCTACGGACGCAAGGGCTATGCCGGAGTGCGACAAATCGCGCTGGATGATGGTTCGTAGTTGAGTTGGTTCGTAGTCAGGCGATTTATCGCCGTATCAGCGATTCATCAACGATTCATCGCCGTAGAGCGTCATGAATGACAAACGTATGTGTTCGTAATCAGGCGATTTATCGCCGTCAGGGCGCAAACAATGTACGAGTATCGCAAACTCACACCCGAACAAAAAGCCGAGGTGCTACGTCAACGCCGCTTGCAAGGCTATCCCTTGCACTCGCCGCCGCATTTGTACGAGGCAGAGGGCTGGTTCTTGATCACCGCCGCGACATACGAGCACAAGCACTATTTCGCCACCGACGAAGACCGCGAGTGGTTGTTGGGAGAACTCTTCAAAGAACTTGGGGCGGTCAACATCACGTTTGCGGGATGGGTCATCTTACCCAATCACTATCACCTGCTTGTACAGTGTAATCCGTTGGCGATTGTCAGTGAGCCATTGCGTCGCGCGCATGCGCGCACCGCGCGCGAACTCAACCGTCGGGATAAGGCAGAAGGACGCCAGGTCTGGTATCGTTTCAGTGATCGGTTGATTCGCGACGAGCGGCACTATTACACCACGCTCAATTACATCCATTACAATCCGATCAAGCACGGCTACATCAAAAAGGCGTTGGCTTGGAATTGCTCCAGCGTGCATTGGTACTTGGAGCACTTGGGAATTGAATGGTTGCGCGACGTGTGGCAAAAGTATCCTGTGCGCGATTATGACAAGGGATGGGATTAGACTTGTTTGTAGAGCGTCATGAATGACGCGACTACAAACATACACGCTCATAGTCAGCGATTCATCGCCATCGTTGGGACGTCATGAATGACAAACGTATGGTTTCGTAGTCAGGCGATTTATCGCCGTCGCTGAGGTGCATGATGGAAAAACAAGAACCCGAGGAACAATACAAGATTCCACTACAAGCCGTTGAAGCATTGCGCGCGGCGCTCGGCGAACACCTCGTTGCGGTGGTACTCTTTGGTTCGCGCGCGCGGGGCGACGCCAAGCCCGAGAGCGATTGGGATTTGCTGGTTATTGCTGAAGAACTGCCCGAGCGGTATATGGAACGGTATGTGTTTTTGCGCCAAAGGTTGCCGCTTGAAACGGCGGGCGTTTCTCTGCTTGCCAAGAGCCCCCAGGAATTTGAAGCGTACTTGCCCCCACTTTATCTTGACATCGCGCTCGATGGCAAAATCCTGTATGACCCCCGCGGATTTATTGCCGCCAAGTTGAACTATCTCCGCGGGCTGATCGAACGCGTCGGCTTGGTGCGTGAACATACAGCGGCAGGCGATATTTGGCGCTGGCGCCAGCAACCGACGGAAGAGTGGGAACTGGCTTGGGCATAGGAGGAACCGCCAATGAAAAGGACTCGCGAAGTCGAATACCGCGTGAATCTGGCAGAGGGTTTTATGCTGGAGGCACGCGAAGATATGGCTAGCAAACGTTGGCGCGCGTGCGTGGACAACAGTCAGTTGGCAGTCGAAAATGCCGCCAAAGCGGCGCTGGCACTCGTGGGACCTGTGGGGCGAACGCACAATCCCGCGGCATTGCTCGTCACGGCACTGGCAGAGAATCGTTTTCCGCCGAACGTTCGGGAGCATGCCCAGCAACTTGCCCAATATGCTGCCGAACTCGGTCCCGACATTCACATCAAGAGCGATTACGGTGACGAAAATCAATGGCAAACGCCATGGCAACTTTTCGGACCAGCCGACGCTGAACGCGCGCTCGACCTTGCCGAAAAAGCCGTAACGCTGGCAAGACAACTGCTGCAACGAGTTGAACAATGAAACCCTGGCATCAAGTTATCACTCCGCACAAGGACATTACGCAAGGCAAGTTCGATGAATCGGTGTTTGCGGCTGACCTGTCGGACGTGGTCGCGGATCGCGGACCGCTCGAATATCGCGACGCGTCCACGTTTTTCCGCAAGACCTATCCCACGCAAGGGCTGGTCAACTTGCTCGCGGCGATCACTTCACGCCTGGCAGGTCAGGGTAAGGGCGAAGCGGTCATTCAGATTCAAACGCCGTTTGGCGGCGGCAAGACGCACAGTTTGATCGCGCTGTATCATTTGTTCAGCAGCGGCAAGGCAGCGAGTTCGTCGGAGATCGCGACGGCTGTGCTCAAACATGCCAGGGTCGAAAAACTGCCCAAGCCGCGCCTCGTAACGTTTGTGGGTACGGCAGCAGAACCGCTCAAAGGCAAAACGCTGTGGGGCGAACTGGCGGAGCAACTCGAAAACTATGCATTGCTTCGCGACAACGACAAGAAACGTCGTGCGCCAGGCAAAGACCTGCTGCACGAATTAATTGGCGACAAACCGACCCTGATTTTGATGGATGAAATCGCCGCGTATGCGGTCAAAGCCAAAGACTTTGGCGATCAATTGATGACGTTCTTTCAGGAACTGACCGAGACGATCAAAGTGCTGCCGCGTAGCGCGCTCGTCGTCACCTTGCCTTCCAGCGCGCCGTACGGCGAAGAAGGTGAGCGCGCGCTGCATCAATTGCAGCAAAGCTTTGGTCGCGTCGAAGCGGTCTATACGCCGGTCGAAGGCGAAGAGATTTACGAAGTGATCCGCCGCCGCCTGTTCGAGCGTCCGCCCGATCCAACCGAGGCGCGAAGCACAGCAGACAATTACTGGGAAATGTATCAGCGTCTTGGCGATGATGTGCCGCGCGAAATCCGCGAACCCGCGTATCGGGACAAGATGCGCAAGGCGTATCCGTTTCACCCCGAACTGATTGACCTTCTGTTTGAACGCTGGAGTACCTTTCCCACCTTTCAGCGTACGCGCGGTGTGCTGCGTTTACTGGCAGAGATCATCGCCGATTTGTACAAGCGCGAGCATCCCGCGCCGCTGATTCAACCCGCGCACATCAATCTTGCCGAACCCTCGATTCGCCGTGAATTCCTCAAGCACATTGGCAACGAGTTTGAGGGTGTGATCGCCGCCGATATTGCAGGGACAAACGCCAAAGCCCCCAAGATTGATCGCGAGATGGGATCGGAGTACGCACGCTTTGGTATCGCCAGCGGATTGGCAACTGCGATCTTTTTCGGCTCGTTCAGCGGCAGCGAAAAGAAAGGGATGGGCGTTCAACGTCTGCGGCTTGCGTTGCTGCGCGAGGGCATCCCGCCCGCTGTCGTTGGCGATGCGCTGCGACGTTTGGAAGACGAACTGTGGTTTTTGCACGAGGAGAACAGTTTCTATTCGTTTTCAAGTCAGCCGAATCTCAACCGCGTCATCGTCGAGAAAGAAGAAGCGGTCAAGGACGATCAAATCATCGAGGAGGCGCGCGCGCGTCTGGAAAAAGCGGCAGGGAGTGAACTGCGCGTAACCCTGTGGCCCCAGGCGTCGCAAGATGTGCCCGACACGCGCGAACTCAAACTGGCGATTTTGTCGCTCGATCAAACGCGCCAGAACAGCCGCACCACGCCGTTCGCCGAGGAATTGCTCAAGCGCTGTGGCACGCCCTTTCGCACGTACCAAAATACCTTCCTCGTCCTCGCTCCCGATTCGGGCGAAGCGGGTACGCTGCGCCAGCAAGTCAAACGTGTGCTTGCCTTGAGGAGTATTCGAGAAGACCATTCACTGATGCGGCAACTCACGGACGACAACAAGAAAACATTGGAGAGCAAACTCAAAGATACTGATGCGGTGATTCCTTTCTTGATCCTCGCGGCGTATCGCCATCTCGCCAAAGCAGGTGAAGGCGGGATCGAGTGGCTTGACCTCGGCCTGCCGACGGTCGGCGAGAAAGGATCGCTCGCGCGGCGCGTGCGCGAATATCTCAAGAGTCAGGAGATACTTTTGGACAAGATTCCCGCGCGTCGTGTTCTGCAAAAGACGCTCCGTGAGGACGAACAAGAAAAACCACTGGGCGACATTCTCGACGCCTTTCTCAAGTATCCGCCGTTGCCGATGCTCGAAAATGAAGACGTTTTGCACAGAGCCATCGCACAAGGCGCGCGCGACCGCGAGTTTGGCGTACGTGTCGGTGATCGCGTTTACTATGACGAAAACGTTCCGCTATCGGTTTTGGATTATGGCGCGGTGCTGATGCGCAAAGAGATTGCTGAACGCGCCACGTCAACGGGCGGAACAACTCCCCTGTCTTCCGAACCGCCAGGCGAGAAAGAGAAGATTGTGCGCGAAGAAAAAGGGACTGACGCCACGAGTACGACTCTCAAGCCACCCACCACAGGCGTTCGCAGTTTACGCCTCAAAGTACGAGTACCCTGGGACAAACTCTCCGATTTCGTCCGCGGCGTTGTGATGCCCTTGCGTAGCGACGGAGCGGAGATAGAAGTCGAAGTGTCCATTAACGCCACCTCGGATACAGGCAGCATCAAATCGTCCACGTTGGAGCAGAAGGTCAAAGAGACACTGAACCAGATTGGGGCGAAGGTGGTGGAAGAAGCAAAAGAATAGGGTGAACTATCGAGCACTAGTCCAAAGATCTGGCAGGGCTGGAGAGTTTAAAACCACGAGGTAAGATATGGTGTCCCAAAATAGTGTGCGCCTCTTGCGTCTCTTTGTCGCCTCGCCTTCGGATGTGGGCGAGGAACGCCGTCGTCTCAAGCGTGTGGTGGACGAATCCAATCTGCCCGGCGGACTGGCAGAGCAGCACGGTGTCCAGATTCAACTCCTGCGCTGGGAAGACGCCGTCGGCGGAATGGGCACGCCGGAAAACGTTTTGCTGGAACAAATGCCGGTCAACGAATGGGATATTTTCGTCGGCATCCTCTGGACGCGCTTTGGTTCGCCGACCGGCAACATTGACCCGCAGACCGGCTTGCCGTTCGATTCGGGCACCGAGGAGGAATTCACCCACGCCTATCGCTCCTGGCAGGAACACGGCAAGCCGCACATCCTCTTTTACCGCCGCACCACGCCGCCTCCCTCGCTGGATGACCTTGACCCGGAACAGTACGCGCGCGTAAAAAAGTTTCTCCAGCAATTTATGCCCCAGGGTGACCATCCCGGCTTGTTCACGCCGTACGAAATGCCGGAAGATTTCGAGCGGCGCTTGCGCCAGGACCTCATTCGATTGTTGCCGCGCCTGTTGCCGCGCCAGCAACCCGCACCGTCCCCAAAGCCGCACCACGCCGACTATCGCGATCTGCAACAGGCGTATCTCGCGTGGCTGGAACGGATGCACGCGCACCTGGAACTGCGCGGCATCCGCGTGCAGGGAGAGCTGCCCACCCTCCCGCTTGAGCATGTTTTCGTGGCGCTGAAAGGGACGCGCGCTGATCCCGGCGATGTCGCGCACGCCCGTGCCCTCCTGGAAGACGAGATGCGCGCTTGGGAGGAAGACCTCCGCCGGCAAACGCTCCCCGAACACCGGCGTCGCGAATTGCGCTGGCGCTGGCTGGCTGACCATCCCTATATGCCCTCGCTCCCCGAACGCGATCGACCCCCCGTCCTGCCAGAGCGGAAAGCGGAAACGCTGAACCTGGCGGAGGCCTTTCGGCGCTACCGCTGGTTGGTCATTCTCGGCGATCCGGGCAGCGGCAAAACGACCCTCGCACGCTGGCTGGTGTTGCACCTGGCGCGCGCCCTGCTGAACGGGGAAGAGCGCCTCCGCGTGCCTGCCACACACGTGGACCCAACCGCACGAGACACCGATGCGCCGATAGACCTCGGTCCCGCACGGCTGCCAGTGCTGGTGCGCGTGGCGGATTTCGCCACAGCGCGCGCCCAACGCCCCGGTCTCTCTCTCATCGAGTATCTCGGCTATCATTCCTGGTTCGGCGAAAAGCCCACCTTCGGCAAAGGGCATCCCCGCGCCGGCGAACCCCTGCCACCCGAAGCGCTGAATGCGCTCATTCGAGAAACCTTACGCCAGGGCAAAGCGGTGATCATTCTCGATGGCCTGGATGAACTGACCGAACGGAAGGACCGTGAGCAGGTAGTCAAAGCCGTTGAG